>NZ_JAGKRK010000052.1:94689-113943 GCF_017939325.1 Aeromonas sp. MaB10011B
TACCGGGATCTCGACACCCATGTCGCCACGGGCAACCATGATGCCGTCGGAGACAGCCAGGATCTCGTCGAAGTTGTCCAGGCCTTCCTGGTTTTCGATCTTGGAGATGATCTGGATGTTCTCGCCGCCGTGGGCTTTCAGGTGCTCACGGATTTCCAGCACGTCTTCTTTCTTGCGAATGAAGGAGGCGGCAACGAAATCAACGCCTTGCTCGCAACCGAAGATGAGGTCGCGCTTGTCTTTCTCGGCCAGGGCCGGCAGCTTGATGGAGACGCCCGGCAGGTTGATGCCCTTGTTCTCGCCCAGGTCACCGTTGTTGAGCACTTTACAGATCACTTCGCGCTCGGTGATTTCGATGACGTCCAGGCCAATCAGGCCGTCGTCAACCAGGATGCGGTTGCCGACGCGCAGGTCGCTGGCAAAACCGGCATAGGTGACGGCGACTTTGTCTTTGTTGCCCACCACGGTCTGGTCGGTGGTGAAGGTGAAGGTCTGGCCGGCGACCAGGGAGACGTCGTTGCCGCCTTCGAGCTTGATGGTGCGGATTTCCGGACCCTTGGTGTCCAGCAGGATGGCTGCGTGCTTGCCGGTTTCGGCCATGACAGCGCGCAGGTTGCTGATGCGACCACCGTGTTCGGCGTAGTCGCCGTGGGAGAAGTTCAGGCGCATGACGTTCATGCCGGCATCCAGCATCTTGCCCAGCATTTCTTTGGATTCGGTCTTGGGACCGATGGTGCAGACGATTTTGGTCTTTTTCATGTCAGTCTTCATGGTTAAGGAATTTCCGCCGTGCAATATACACCAGTTTTTGGATACTTTTTATGATCCAGAAACAACGTTTTGAGCGAAAACGGCCTCAATTTGAAAGATAACGTTTTCGATCACAGCTCATTTTAGGGGCTAAAATAATTGATTTTCCGCAACTGAGGCCATTTGGTTCCCATTTCTGGCCCCGCATCCTGCCCGATCCCATGTTGTTAAATGACAAACAACAGGGCCCCATTGCGGGGGCGATCCGGCCCGATGCCGTTGGCCGTCATCCAGTGTAGTCACTCCCTCCCGCGGCGTCAGGACGAAGCAACGCAAGGCTGGAGCCGGTAGGCCTACAGCGGAAAAAAACGCCGCCCCTCCCGGCACGCCGGGAGGGGCGGCAGCCCTCTGGATCAGCCGAAGAACCAGTAGCCGCGGTTGACCAGCCGGGTCAGCAGTTGCAGGAAGCCCGCCTGATCGGCCAGTTCCACCAGCGCGTCCTGGGTGATGATGTCCTTGTCGCACAGGAGTGCGATGGCGGCCGGATCCTCGCTTGGCAGGGTCCAGGCTTCGCCGTCGATGTAGCAGGTGCGGCTCTCGCCGCTGAACCAGACGCTGCGCAACCCCGGCACCTTGATGGCGGGCTCCCCCTGGCTCAGCAGGTCGGCCACCTCGTCGGCGCTGTAGTCCGGCTCCACCGGATTGACGTCCAGATCGTGCTTGGCCTCGGAGATCATGGTGCCGAACCACTCCTTGAACAGGGTCTCGTCGTCGAGGGCCTGTTGCATCAGCTCCCGCAGGCGGTGCAGCTCATGGGGCTGGATCTCCCCGTGGCGGGCGCGGGGCTGGAGGTCCGGGTCGCCGTAACGTTCGGTGCGGATCTCGTTGTCGATCAGGTGATCGGCAAAGGAGGAGACAAGGGCCTTGGCGTCCGGTGCGCGGAAACCCACCGAGAAGTTCAGGGAGGGCTCGATGGCGTAGCCCTCGTGGGGGAATCCGGGCGGGATGTAGAGGATGTCGCCCGGCTCCATGATGACGTCGATGATCGCCTCGAACGGCTCGCAGTGCAGCAGGGCCGCGTGGGCGGCGAACTCGTTCAAGGGCTTGGCATCGCCGACCCGCCAGTGGCGCTTGCCCTGACCCTGGGTGATGAAGACATCGTAGTTGTCGATGTGGGGGCCGACACCGCCGTGAGGGGTGGAGAAGCTCACCATCACATCGTCAAAGCGCCAGCCCGGGATGAACTGGAACGGCACCGCCAGCTCGTGCACCTCGGGTACCCAGTGGTTGCACGCCTGCACCAACACGGTCCAGTTCTCTTCCCCCAGGTGATCGTAGGATTCGAAGGGGCCGTGGGCCGCCTCCCACTTGTTGTTGAAGCGGGTGACCAGGCGCGACTCAATCACCTCTTCCATGGCCAGACCTGCCAGCTCGTCCGGGCTGATGGGATCCTGAAAGTCGGTGAAACCGCCCTTGATGAGGAGCGGGCGCTTCTGCCAGTAGTGCTCGAGGAAGTGAGCGATATCCAGATTGAGTTGGTACATGGTGCTTCTCGTATCTTGTGAGAGGGCTTGCCCAAGGCGGGCTTGGGCAAGGGCTCTGAAATGGCCCGATAGAGGGTGATCATATCAAATGGGCCAAAATCAACGGGGGCCCTGCCGTCATGACAGAGCCCCCGCCGGTTCGGTTACATCACTTATTTCAGCAGATCGACCAGACGCTGGGCGTCGCCGATGTAGTTGGCCGGGGTCAGCTTCTTCAGCTCGACCTTGACCGCTTCCGGCAACTCCAGGGTGTCGATGAAGGTGCGCATCCCTTCGGCGTCGACGCGGCGACCACGGGTCAGCTCTTTGAGCTTCTCGTAGGGCTTCTCGATGCCGTAGCGGCGCATCACGGTCTGGATGGGTTCCGCCAGCACTTCCCAGTTGGCGTCCAGATCGGCGGCCATGGCGTCCGCGTTGGCTTCCAGCTTGGAGATGCCCTTGAGGGTCGCCTGATAGGCAATCAGGGAGTAACCCACCGCCACACCCAGGTTGCGCAGCACGGTCGAGTCGGTGAGATCACGCTGCCAGCGGGAGATGGGCAGTTTGCTCGCCAGGTGCTGGAACACGGCGTTGGCCAGACCCAGATTGCCTTCGGAGTTCTCGAAGTCGATGGGGTTGACCTTGTGGGGCATGGTGGAGGAGCCGATTTCGCCGGCGATGGTGCGCTGCTTGAAGTGACCCAGGGAGATGTAACCCCAGACGTCACGGTCAAAGTCGATCAGGATGGTGTTGAAGCGGGCCAGGGCGTCGAACAGCTCGGCGATATAGTCGTGGGGCTCGATCTGGGTGGTGTAGGGGTTCCAGGTCAGGCCGAGAGAGGTGACGAACTCCTCGGAGAACTGGTGCCAGTCCACATCCGGGTAGGCGCTGATGTGGGCGTTGTAGTTGCCCACGGCACCGTTGATCTTGCCCAGCAGCTCCACCGCCATGATTTGCTTGAGCTGGCGCTCCAGACGGTAGGCGACGTTGGCCATCTCCTTGCCCATGGTGCTCGGGGTCGCCGGCTGACCGTGGGTGCGTGACAGCAGCGGCATGTCGCGGTACTCGACGGCCAGGCGCTTGATCTCGCCGATGAGCTTTTCGCAATAAGGCTTGATCACCTCTTCCCGGGCGGTCTTCAGCATCAGGCCGTGGGAGTTGTTGTTGATGTCTTCCGAGGTGCAGGCGAAGTGAATGAATTCGCTGACGGCGGCCAGCTCCGGGTTCACTTCCACCTTCTCTTTCAGGAAGTACTCCACCGCTTTCACATCATGGTTGGTGGTGCGCTCTATCTGTTTGATGCGGGCGGCATCCTGCTCGTTGAAGTTGCTGACGATGCCGTCAAGCACGGCATTGGCTGCCTCGCTCAGGGCAGGGACTTCCGGGATCCCGGCGTGGCTGGCCAGTTTTTGCAACCAGCGCACCTCGACTTCGACGCGAAAACGCAGCAGACCGAATTCGGAGAAGATAGGGCGCAGGGCATCGGCCTTGTCGCCATAACGACCGTCAATCGGGGAAACGGCAGTCAGCGCGGACAGCTCCATGGGGTGAACTCCTGATGATTGGTGTGGGGGTTAAAATCGTTTGGCCAGTTCCACCATCTTCTTGCGGGCGAAGATGATCTGGGTACGGCTGCCGCCGAGCTGGCGCCACAGCACAACGGCGCGGATGCCTGCGAGCAGCAGGGCGCGCACCTTGTGCTGCACCAGGGGCTGCTGCAGGAAGAGCGGGGTGCCCGCCACCTGGATGCGCGGCCCGATGGGGCTGATAAGGTCGCTGTAGATGCTCGCCATGTTGGCCAGGATCTGCTCGTCGAGCAGATCGAAATGCTGTTGCTGGCGGCCGATCTGGCTGATCCGCTCCCCCAGCATGTTGAGGATGTCCTTGCGCTTGGCGAGCTTGCGCTCCAGCGCGATCAGGCTCACCACGTAGCGGGTCAGCTCGGCATTCTTCTGGCTGCCGTCGGCCCCCAGCTGTTCCACCAGGGCGCGATAGCCGTCGCGAATGGCCAGGTGGCTGCCGAACACTTCCAGCGGCTGCGTGGGGTTGGTGACCAGAATGCTTTGCAGGCTCTCGCGCAGGGAGGCTTCGTCGCAGGAGCCGTCACGGGCCACTTTCTGCACCAGATAGGCGGCCTGGCAGATGCCTGCGAAGGCCATGGTTCTGTCTTGGAATTTGTCGCTCATATCTTCACAGCCCTGTTCTGTTCTTTCACCGGCCGATGCCATTATCCGGCCTGGAATGTGTCGGCCATGTCTTCACAGCCCTGTTCTGTTCTTTCACCGGCCGATGCCATGATCCGGCCTGGAATGTGTCGGCCATGTCTTCACGGCCCTGTTCTGTTCTTTCACCGGCCGATGCCATGATCCGGCCTGGACGTTGCCAATCATGTATCGCTGCCTGGTACTGTTTTTCTTTGTCCCCTCTCCCTCAGGGAGAGGGTCAGGGTGAGGGTGGTTACCCCCTCATCCCCAACCCTTCTCCCGCGAGGGGAGAAGGGAGTACAGCGCGGACGCTCGTGAGCGCCCAGCCCTTAGACCGGATGGCTGAAACGCTGTTCGATGATGCCGCCGCCCAGACACACTTCCCCGTCGTAGAAGACGGCGGACTGGCCCGGGGTCACCGCAGCCTGCTTCTCGTCGAAGATGACCCGGATGGTCTCATCGTCGATGGGCTGGATCAGGCAGGGGATATCTTCCTGCCGATAGCGGGTCTTGACGGTGCAGCGGCGCGGCGCGCGAATGGGGGTGCGATCCACCCAGTGCAGCTGGCTCGCGACCAGGCCGTCGGAGTAGAGGCGGGGGTGTTCCCCTTGCGCCACCACGAGGGTGTTGCGCTCCACCTCTTTGTCCACCACGTACCAGGCCTCTTCGGTGGCATCTTTGCGACCGCCAATGCCAAGCCCCTTGCGCTGGCCCAGGGTGTGGTACATCAGCCCCTGATGCTCGCCGATGATCTTGCCGTCCACGGTTTCGATGGGACCGGGCTGGGCGGGCAGGAACTTGGCCAGGAAGTCCTTGAACTTGCGCTCACCGATGAAGCAGATGCCGGTGGAGTCTTTCTTCTTGGCGGTGATGAGATCCAGCTGCTCGGCGATGCGGCGCACCTCGGGTTTTTCCAGATCCCCGACCGGGAACAGGCTCTGACCCACCTGGGCTTCGCTCAGGGTATAGAGGAAGTAGCTCTGATCCTTGTTGGTATCCAGACCGCGCAGCAGGCGCGGGCGGCCGGTGCTGTCGTCACGGCGCACATAGTGGCCGGTGGCGATGTAGGTGGCCCCCAGCTCTTCGGCGGCGAATTCCAGGAACGCCTTGAACTTGATCTCCTTGTTGCACAGGATGTCCGGGTTCGGGGTGCGACCCGCCTTGTACTCTTCCAGGAAGTGCTCGAACACGTTGTCCCAGTATTCGGCGGAGAAGTTGATGGTGTGGAGTTTCATCCCCAGCTTGTCGCAGACGGCCTTGGCATCAGCCAAATCCTGGGCGGCAGAGCAGTACTCGTCCGTGTCGTCTTCTTCCCAGTTCTTCATGAACAAGCCTTCGACCTGATAGCCCTGCTGCTGGAGCAGGTAGGCCGAGACGGAAGAATCCACGCCGCCGGACATGCCGACGATCACCTTGATTTGGCTGTTGTCTGTCATTAGTCGAAGTTACCAGTTCGTTTAAACGGGGCGTATTCTACCAGAGTTTTGCGCCCCCGGTCACATCTCCCTGCCGCCGTTCTCCTTGGAAGCCCGGCGGCGGGAAATCGTTTTTCTTGTCTCGGCCCCATAGCGTCAAAAAGAGCGTCCAATGGCGCTTAGATGAAGGCCTTGAGTGCCGACAGCGGCAGGCGGGTGCCTGCCAGATAGTCCTGGATACACTGCCACACCAGGGGGCTTCGCAGGGCGGGCTTGCACTCGGCAATCTCCTCCAGGCTGAGCCAGTGACAGGCCAGTACGTCACCGTCGGGATCCTCTGGATGGTGCTGACCGGGCGACTTTTCAAGGTCGAAGATGACGGCGGTGCGCACAAAGGTGGCCTCGCTGTCCGCCGGTTTGAAGAGGTAGACCCCAAGCCAGCCGGTGGGCGCGGCGGTGAGTCCGGTCTCCTCCTTCAGCTCGCGGCAGGCCGCCTGGATGAGATCTTCTCCCGGCTCCACGTGGCCGGCGGGCTGGTTGAAGCGGCGCTGGCCCGCAATCTCCTCTTCCACCAGCAAGAAACGCCCCTGCCAGTGCACCAGAGCGGCCACGGTGAGGCGGGTGGGCAGCGGTGGGTGATCGCTCATAAGGACTCCTTGTCTTGTTGGCTGTGCCCCGGCAGGGGCGCTCGATGCAGATCCGCTGTCGCCTTCATTCAGAGGGCTTGGTGCGAGCCGGACGGCGGGCGGTGGTGCGCCCGCCGCTGCGATTGGCCTGGCGCGGGTCTGCCCCGCGGCGGTCCCGCCCCCGGGCTGGATCCTGATCTGTTGGCCGGGCGGTGCGGGGGGCACTGCGGCCAGTGCCCCCGGCTGCGGCGGATGCCCGTGGTTTGCCTTGCGTGGCGGCTGGTCGTGGCGCGGTTGCCAGCTCGGGGGCGGGCAGGGCGCGGCTCTCTCCCGGCGCCAGACCATCGAGGGTCCACTCCCCGATGGCGTAGCGGATGAGGCGCAAGGTGGGGTGGCCGATGTGGGCGGTCATGCGCCGCACCTGGCGGTTGCGCCCCTCCACGATTGTTATCTCGAGCCAGCAGGTGGGGATCTCTTTGCGCTCGCGAATGGGCGGATTGCGTGGCCACACCACAGGGTCATCCATGATGCGCGCCCCGGCGGGCAGGGTCATGCCGTCGTTGAGTTCCACACCGGCGCGAAGGGCGGCCAGTTTCTCCTCGCTCGGGATGCCTTCCACCTGCACCCAGTAGGTCTTGGGGGTCTTCTCTCCCGGCTGGGTGAGGCGTGCCTGCAACTTGCCGTCGTTGGTGAGCAGCAAGAGCCCTTCGCTGTCTCGATCCAGCCTGCCCGCGGCATAGATGCCGGGCTCTTTGATGTAATCCTTGAGGGTCTCGCGGCCCGCCTCGTCGGTGAACTGGCAGAGCACCATGTAAGGCTTGTTCAGGAGCAGCAGCTTGCGAGCCGCCGGGGCGGGGGCCGGTTTGCGCTCGTTGACGCTCCCTGGGTGCCGGGCCTCCCGGCGTTGGGATGGGCGCGCCGTGGTAGGCCCGCTGGCCGTGCGGCCTGCGTCAGGGCGGGCGGAGAGGGAGAGACGGGGGCGGGCTGATTTCATCGCATGCATACCAAAAACAGGGGATGGCGGAGTGTACCACAGGGGGCGGCCGTCAGGGGGAGGGCGGGGCTTCCCTCTCGGGTCAGGGGGAGGCGGTGTCCGGCGCCAGTGCGAGGGAGAGGCGCAGCATGTCCTTGTGCTGGATGCCGTGCTCCATCAGGGGCTCGGGATAGTGGATGAGGAAGTGATCCTTCACGACGGCATGGACGCGAAAGCCGTGGCGCTGGTAATAGGTGAGCTGGTGGCCGAAGCTGCCGGTACCGAGCTCGACGCGGCCTATCCCCTTCCCGGCCAGGTTCTCCAGCACGAAGCGCAGCAGGCCGGAGCCGATGCCCTGCTGCTGGCGGTTGGGGGCAACGGCGATGTTGAAGATCTCGGCGGTTTGCTCCCCCACCAGGCCCGCCACGCAGGCCCCCACGACCTCGTTGTCCGCCAGGGCGGCAAAGCCCCAGGCCCCGGGCAGGTAGGCGGCGATGCGCGACGCGGCGGGATCGGCCTCCAGCAGCAGGGCCAGCGGCAGGTGGGCGGGGTTCATCTCGACAAACGTCATCCTTGTTTCTCTCCCTGTTTGTGACGGCGCGCGCCGCGCAGCACGATGGCGGGCTTGACCGATGTGGTGGCCCGGACGGCGTTCCTCTCGCACGGCATCTCGCCCGGTGTGGATGCCACCAGCCGGATCAGGGTCTGCCACGGCTGCTTGCCGTGGGCACGCCCTTGCCCCTGTGTCCCGATGGGGTTCACCCGCGTCTCAGTGGGCGTCATGCCGGGGAACAGGGGGACTGGTCCCCGGGATCGGCGCCGGGCGGTTGAGCAGGAAGACCACCTCGCCACGGTAATGGGGGGAGGCGGCCAGTGTTGTCTGCCAGGCGGGATCCCACTCCCCATCCTGCACCAGCCCTACCTTGAACGGGATGGTCAGGTGCGCCATGGCGGGCAGATAGGCCTGATAGCCCGGCACCGTGCGCGTGCCCTGATAGGTCTGGATCACCAGCTCGTCCACGGGCAGGCGATTGAGCTCTGCCACGTCCCCCGTTTTCGCCCAGTCGAGCAGCCCCGTCACGCTGAGCTTGCACCCGGGAGGCAGGGCGCGCCGCAGTTGTTGCAGGGCGTTGCCATAGCGATCGAGCTGGCGGGTCGCCGCATCGAAGTCGATCTGGATGCCCGCCACCCTGGCCCCGGCCGCGCGCCACCCCTCGTAGAGGCGCACCAGCACCTGCTCGTGGGCGGGGGAGAGGGGGAGGGCGTTGACACGCACCACCAGCCAGACCTGCCCGGCCTTGAGGGGGGAGGGAACCCGCCCCAGCTTGACGAAGCGGGAGCCGCCGGGCCTGTCCAGGATCTCCCCCTGATGCAGATAGAGGGTGCTGGCCTGTTCCAGTACCGGCTGGTGGCGGGTGGCGGACCAGAGCCAGAAGGCGTCATAGGCGCTGGCATCGACACTGGCCTCAAGGGGGGTGGCCAGGGCCGTCAGCAGCAGCGCCAGAAGGGCGCGTTCAGGGGGGCTGCTCATGGCTCACCAGTAGTATTTGAGGGATCTGGCCCACACCGAGTTGCCATAGCGCTGCTTGAGGGTGTTGAACCAGGCCTGCCGGGTGCGTTTGGGGATCTCCTGGCTGTCGCAGCTGTTGTAGCCGGAGGGGGCATAGCACTGGATGGCGCGATAGAGGGCATAGCTCTTGTCTTCGGGCTCCGCCTTGGGGTTGGCCATCACGGCCTGATAGAGGGCGAGGCGGCTCGGGAACGTGGGACGCTCGTCTTGCGCCAGCCCCCAGATCATCTCGCGATCCTGCCACAGGTCGATATGGGGATCCCGGCTGCGCAGGTACTCCCCGAAGCAGTTGAGGGCATGACCATCGTCGGGGCGCTGCATCAGGGTGCCAAGGGTCTGGGCCAGATCCCGGCAGTGGTAGCCCTGGGGCGTCCCCTCTCCGCGCCACTGGAACGCCGAGAGGCGCACATCCCCGTTGGGCACGGGCTCCCAGGGCGCGTCGGCGGGAGGGGTCGCTTCCTTGTAATCGGCGGGGACGAGGGCCACATCCTGCAAGAAGGTGGCCGGGTCGCTGGCGATGAGATCCCGCACCAGCAGGGTATGGAGCGCAATCTGCCGCTCCGCCGCGCTCGGGCCCTGACTGGCTTGCTGGCGCAACAGGGCGGGTTCGGCCTCCTGCTTGAGCACGGCCGCGCGGATGCGCAGCTGGGTGATGGGGCTGCCCGGCTGGAAGATGGCGGCCGTGTTGCCGGTGCGCACCCAGTGATCCGCCAGCACGTTCTCCACGAACGCCTGCTGGGCCTGACCCAGGGGGGAGGCCACCAGCGCCATCAGGGCCTGCTCGGCCTTGTCGAAGGCCTTCATGCCCTGCCAGGCCCAGATGCGCAGCATCTGGTGGCTGAATGCCAGGGTGGCGTCCTCCTGCCCGGGGGAGGGCAGGGCCAGCACCTGCTCGAACTGCTTGTCCAAAAAGAGGGCGTAGGCCTTGAGATAGGCCGCCTGCGCCTGGTGACCGGTTTTTTGCAGGTGCGCGATGGCGTCGTCCAGCTGGGCATCTTGCCAGTCCCGCGGCCGCTCATAGGTCGGTCTGAGACCCCGCAGGGCATTGACGAACAGCAGCGCCGGCTGGGCCGAGTCCTGATAGGCCGCCTGATGGCGATAGGCATCGCCACTGAGCAGGGTGAGATCGATCTCGTTGACCAGGGCCTCCAGCGCCGGCAAGGGCTGGCGGGTTGCCATGGCCTCGTCATAGGCATCCCGCAGGGCGCCGAGATCACCGGCCATCCACTGGATGCGTCTGAACAGTCCTCTGGTCGAGCTGGCGTAGCGCCCTTGCGGGTAGGCCGCCAGATAGGCCTGACCCTGGGCCATGGCGCGGCGAAGGGCCTCCTTGTCGCTCCTGGTCACGTCCTGATCGCCGTATTCGTCCTTCGCCTCCTTCATCGCGAGGTTGATCTCCGTGCGCATCACCATGTAGGTCGCGCTCTCGGCCACCCAGGGGGCCTTGGCCTGCTGCAAGGCGGCAAAGCCTGCGCGGGCCTCCTCGAAGCGGCTCTCGTAGAAGTGCCGGGCGGCCTGCAGATACCCCTGCCACTCCAGGGCAGCATCGCTCATTTCGGTAGCGGGGGCCGGGCTCTCCTGTTGTCCCAGGATCAGCAGACGGCTTCGCAGCAGCGACGTGCGCTCCGGGGCGGGCACCTCGCTCTGCTCGAGGGCGTCCAGAAACGCGCTGACCGAGGAGAGGGAGTTGGAGATGGCGTGGCCGTAGAGGGAGTCGTGGCCCGCGTAGTGCTCGAGCAGCGGTGGGAGGGACGGGTCGTAGGCGGCCAGCCGGCTGCCGAGCTGCTCGCGCAGCGCCGGGTCCTCCACCTCCTCCGGCTGGGGGAGGCGGGTGAGGTAGAACAGCGGCTGGCTGCGCTCGTTCAGCGGATCCGCCGGCAGGGTGAAGGGGAGGGGGTGATGCTGTGCATCCCCCAGCAGCATCAGCAGGTTGCCCCGGGTGTCGTTCTCGTTGAGATAGAGCGGATAGGTAGGGAGAGGGCAGTCGGTGAGCCAGAAGCCGCACCCGTCACCGTCACCGGAGGCGAGGGCGGGCAGTGCAACCAGCGTCATCGCCAGCACCGAGCAGTGGGTCAGAGATGTCATGGGATCGCTATCCGTTTGTGGGCCCGCGCCGTGCATGACGCCCGGGCCGGAAAAGGGGGTTTGCAGTGGCGGGCAATAGTACGAAAGAGGGTCACAAACGACAACCCATTCTGACCTGGTAGGCGCTCTCCCTGTCAAGACGCCTGCGCCATCTCCCTGTCCCGAGCATGTGCTCTTTGCTGCTTTGCGGGTGTCAGCATCTGCCATCGCCATACATCGCCATACAAAAAGGGCGAATGTGGATACTTATATAGGGGGCTCTTCGGTGCGAAAGAGCGCCTTGCCGCAGGCGAGGCAGGTGTGGCGAAAGCGATGATCAGGCCAGCCGGTCTGGGGGTGGCCCAGCACCTTGTCGGAGCCGCAGGCGCAGCAGCGCGCCCCCAGTTCATCGTCGATGGCGCATTCGGGATGCTGGTGCAGGTAGTCGGCGCGGGTAGGCAGACGCAGCCAGTCGGGCTGGGCATGGCGCTGGTTCCAGAAATAGCACCCATAGAAGGTGCCTGCGGCGACGGGCAGGGCAAACCACCAGAAGAGATCCATGTCATGACTCCGACGAGAGGGGATGAGGGCGGCAACAACCCGCTCAGCAGGCGCGGTGCGGCCCCATTTTATCGGGGCGGGAGTGGGGCGGGATATGCCCGGATGGGTAACAAGCGAACCTGCTGGTGGTCGGGCTGGCAAGCCGCAGGGCCGGGGTTGGGGATTATCTATCCATTAAAGAGATGGGTTGCGTCATAACCTATCGCATTTTTGGATGGACAAGGGGGCCTTTCCGGTCGCAAAGCCCGGAGAGCGGGGAGTTTTTGTGAAAAAAAATGTGCATATCCTCGTCATGCCGATCTCAAGGGAGTCATTGAGCAAGTTATAAATATCAAGGTATTGATATCAATGGCAAAAACAGTGCTTTTATCAGGCGTTTTCAGGGTGGCTTATGGGGTTTCATAAGGAGCTTTAACCCATTTTCTAGATTGGTTTTTGCATAATCAATCGTTTATTTTGTTGGACAATTGGGGAAAACCTGGTGTCCAATCGGGTGAGCAGGTTGGCCAAACAGTGCCGTCAGCCAGTGTGTAACCCGAGATGTAAGGAGACATCCTGATGGAAAAACTTGACCAAAAAATCGACACCATGCGCCAGGAATTCGAGTCCCAGGGGCAAAAACAGGCCCAGGACAGATGGCAGGCCAGGGTCGATGAACTGCAACGGGAGCGCAGCGAAGCGCCCCAGCCGGAAGCGGCAGAACACTAGCCCCTGGCGGCCTTGTGGCCACCAAGTGAGCGCATAATGAAAAACCACCGCCCTGTTCGGGGCGGTGGTTTTTTTGCGCAGTGGCTAGAGGCGATAGAGGGGCCGCATCGAACAGCTCCGCGCTCTCGCCGGTGCCGCCGTTGAAGACGGTGTGGAAGAAGCGCAGCACCTTCTCGTTGGCGAGGGCATCCCCTTCGAAGTAGGCGTGAGAGTCCCCCACATGGGGCTGATTGGTCACGTCCACGTAGGTGGCCGTTCTGGCATCCAGCCGCCGGGTGTAGTGGCCGAGCCTCGCCTTTTGCTGCTCCCCCATCTTCATGCGCGATGCCATCAGGGCACCATCGCGCTCATTGATGGTGATGTAGAGGCGGTTGCGACACTGGATGCGATCGACCCACTGGGCGTGAAGCTCGTTGTTGGTGTCGGCGGCGGCCATGATGATGTTGTCGAACAGCAGCTGGTTGGCGTGGTAGGTGGTGCTGCCCAGCAGGTGCTTGAACAGGTAGTTGCCCATGCTGTGCAGCAGCAGGTTGATGGTGAAGGGGCATCGCTTGTTTACCTCCTTGGCAAAGTAGCGATCCCAGGCCTCGCCGTTGTCTGCGAACTTCTTCTGGGCCTTCTCTTCCAGCTGCGTCACATACTGGCCGTTGAACTCGTCGAGCAGCCCCTTCATCTTCTCCAGCACCCGGTCAAGGGCCCCGGCCGAGGCCAGGGCATCGCGCTTGTCGCTCTTGTAGCTCAGCACGCCCCGGGCGCCGCCGCCATTGGCGGGCCAGCTGAAGCAGAGCACCTCGACGCCGTACCGGGCCTCGAGCCCCACGGCTCGCTCCAGCACATCGTCAAGATCGTTGTTGAAGCCGTGTACGAACAGCAGCAGGTGTTTGCCGGTCTTGAGCTTCTGTTTGGCCGTGCTGCCGGTCCCGGCGCAGCGCTCCAGCAGCTTGCGCGCCACATAGGCGCTGGCCGGGTGGGGGAGGTCGGGGTCAAGGCCGACGCTGGCGGCCATCTCGGCGGTGATCTGATCCGGCAGCAGGTCCAGCTGCCACTGCTTGCCCTGACGCCGGGCCTCGGCGAGGCGCAGTTCGTTGGGGCCCTCTGCGGGTTTTTCGCCAAAGATCTCGCTGGGGGTCTTGCCCTGCTCGTTGACCATCCGGTTGGTGACGATAAACATGGTGTTCTCCTTGTTGTCGTGCTCTCTTCATGACCGGCCACGCCCCGGGCGCTCCGATCACTGGCAAAGAGCCTAGTCCGGATCCGGCAGCCTGTCCCCCGGCGCGCCTTGCCTCGCCAAAGGGGTTACGACGATGTAAAGGCGAACGGGATTTGGGGGAGTGGCGCCTTCGGGGCGGCGAGGGCAGGGAGACGCTGTCATCACTAGATGAAGAGGCCCGGATGGACGGGGCCTGCGCCTCGTCAGGACCTGAGGGCGGCGAGGGAGGAGGGGATCCTCAGGCGCACTGTGATCCACTCCCCGACTATGGTCTGACATGCATGCCCGCTATTTGATTATGCAAATGGATGGGCTTAAGATGGCCGCGCGCAACGATCAGATTGATAACAAACGGAAGTTAGGAGATGCCGATGGAAAGCAAAGTAGTTATCCCGACCCAGGGCCAGAAAATCACAGTCGATGCCAGCGGCAAGCTGCAGGTTCCCCACAACCCCATCATTCCGTTTATCGAAGGGGATGGTATCGGTGTGGACGTGACCCCGGCCATGTTGAATGTGGTGAATGCTGCGGTCGAGAAAGCCTACAAAGGCGAGCGCAAGATCGCCTGGATGGAGATCTATACCGGCGAGAAGTCGACTCATGTCTATGGCGAAGGTGCCTGGCTGCCGGCCGAAACCCTGGATTTCATTCGTGAATACTGCGTGGCCATCAAGGGCCCGCTGACCACCCCGGTCGGCGGCGGTATTCGCTCCCTCAACGTGGCCCTGCGCCAGGAGCTGGATCTCTACGTCTGCCTGCGCCCGGTCCGTTACTACGAAGGGACCCCGAGCCCGGTCAAGCACCCCGAGCTGACCGACATGGTGATCTTCCGCGAGAACGCCGAAGACATCTACGCCGGCATCGAGTGGAAGGCGGACAGCGATGAAGCCAAGAAGGTGATCGCTTTCCTGCAAAACGAGATGGGCGTGAAGAAAATTCGCTTCCCCGAGTCCTGCGGCATCGGCATCAAGCCCATGTCCAAGGCCGGTACCGAGCGTCTGGTCCGTGCCGCCATCGAGTACGCCATCGACAACGATCGCGACTCCGTGACCCTGGTGCACAAGGGCAACATCATGAAGTTCACCGAGGGTGCCTTCAAGGATTGGGGCTATGCCCTGGCCCAGAAAGAGTACGATGCCCAGCTCATCGACGGCGGCCCCTGGTGCTCCTTCAAGAACCCGAAGACCGGCAAGACCATCGTGGTCAAGGACGTCATCGCCGATGCCTTCCTGCAACAGATCCTGCTGCGCCCGGCCGAGTATGACGTCATCGCCTGTATGAACCTCAACGGCGACTACATCTCCGACGCGCTGGCGGCCCAGGTCGGCGGCATCGGCATCGCGCCGGGCGCCAACATCGGCGATGGCGTTGCCCTGTTCGAAGCCACCCACGGCACCGCGCCGAAATACGCTGGCCAGGACAAGGTCAACCCGGGCTCCCTCATCCTCTCTGCCGAGATGATGCTGCGCCACCTGGGCTGGACCGAGGCGGCTGACCTCATCGTCAAGGGGATGGAAGCGGCCATCGCCAACAAGACCGTCACCTATGACTTCGAGCGTCTGATGGAAGGTGCCACCCTGCGTTCCTGCTCCCAGTTCGCCCAGGACATGATCGACCAGATGTGATCCGGGTCGTTGAAATGCAAAACCGGCGCCATGAGCGCCGGTTTTTTTATGGAGGAGAGCAGGTCGTCAGGTGGTTTTTTCCACGTGCTGCTCGTAGATCTGCTGCCATTTGCTGGTCTCGGCCTCATCTCCACGGGCCTGCCAGAATTCGCAGATGGAGCTGGCGAGCTCGGATGCCATGGCGTGGTCTCCGTCACGGCGGCTCATCAGATATTGTCCCAACCAGCTTTGATATTGTTTCATCGCCCGATCTCCTTATCTAAGGTGCCCAGAGGGGAGTGCTCCAGGCGTCAAGGTCACGCAGGAGCGATTCGAACTGGGCACATGTTGTGCTGCGCCCGGCAGGTGTTGGTCGCCGGAACCGGTGGTTATCTCACCGGAAAAAGGGGACAACGGGGCGCAGATGTCAAAAAACGGTCTCTATCGTATCACAAAATAACCAGTCGGTGGGGCTGGATGACAAATCAGGCTGTCCAGCAGTCTGGCCGTCTGTGTCATGGGGGCGAGGGCTGAGGTGCCATCTTGCTGATCTCGCAGCAGAAAAACCCGCCAGGTCGGCGGGTCACGGGGGCGAAAAAAAGATCAGATCCGGGCGCAGGCCAGGTATTTTTCCATCTCCTCGGCGGGCACCATGCCGCCGCCGGTGGCCCACACCAGGTGGGTGGCCCCGGCCATCTTGGCTGCATCCAGTCCCTGCCCACTCTGCCACTCAAGGTTGGCGGCCACTCGCCAGGGGCCTGCCATGCCCGCCAGTGCCGAGGGCTCGAGCCGGATCTCTTCATCCCGGGCCAGGAGCCCCAGCAGGTCGTACATCTCCTGATCGCTCAGGGTGTAGAAGCCCGCAAGCAGGCGTTCCATGGCGCGGCCGACAAAACCGGAGGCGCGTCCCACCGCGAGGCCGTCGGCGGCGGTGAGGTTGTCGATGCCAAGGTCTTGCACCGCAATGGCATCGTGCAACCCGGTGTGGACCCCGAGCAGCATGCAGGGGGAGTGGGTGGGCTCGGCGAAGAAGCAGTGCACGTTGTCCCCGAACGCCAGCTTGAGGCCAAAAGCCACTCCGCCGGGGCCGCCGCCGACGCCGCAAGGCAGGTAGACGAAGAGCGGATGGTCGGCGTCCACCCTGATGCCCATCTCGTCGAACTGCTTTTTCACCCGCTCGCCCGCCACCGCATAGCCGAGGAACAGGGTGCGAGAGTGCTCGTCATCGATGAAGAAGCAGGTGGGATCGCGTTCGGCCTCCTTGCGCCCCTGCTCCACCGCCACCCCGTAATCCTCGGCATATTCCACGACGATGGCGCCATGTTCGCGCAACTTTTGCTTCTTCCACTCCCGCGCATCGGCGGACATGTGGACGGTGACGCGAAAGCCGAGGCGGGCGCTCATGATGCCGATGGAGAGGCCGAGGTTGCCGGTCGACCCCACCGCGATGCTGTACTGGCTGAAGAAGTGGCGGAACTCGTCCGAGAACAGCGTGCGATAGTCATCCGTCTCGCGCAGCAGCCCAGCCTGGATGGCCAGGTGTTCGGCATGGGCCAGCACCTCGTGGATGCCGCCGCGCGCCTTGATGGAGCCGGAGATGGGCAGATGGCTGTCTTGTTTGAGCAGCAACCTGCCGGTGAGTTCGACGCCGTAGCGCCCATTGAGGGTCCCCTGCAGGGTCGGGATGGCGGCGATCCCGGACTCGATGATGCCGTGGCTGGCACGGGTTTCGGGGAAGGCCTCGCACAGGTAGGGGGCGAAGCGGGCGAGCCGGGCGGAGGCGGAGGCCACATCGTGCCGGGTGAGCCCCACATGGGGCAATCCTTCCGCGAGGGAGGTAGCCCCCGGATTGAACCAGGTCACAGGGGTGAGGGCGATCAGCGGTTCGAGCAGGGGAAAGCGGGCGATGAGCCCGGCAATGTCGATGTGTGTCATGAAAGCCTCGCGGGGTGGTGACGGAATCATCCCATTGAATGGCACCAGCGTTGCCGTGACAAATGATAAAACGCGTGGCTTGGATCAGCCCAGTTGATGCAAATGGTCATCTACCCTGCTGTGTCTTCGCATACAGGTGAGTTGAGTCTTCCTGGTGAATGCAAACCTCGCCCTTCTGGTATCATCCGCCAGATAAAAGAGAGGGAGGCCCAACCATGCAACGCGATGAGCACCCAGGGGTGAGGAGCAAGCTGCTCAGCAGTCATCAGCTCGCCAGGCTCCACACCTTCGAGGCGGCGGCCCGCCACGGCTCCTTTGCGCTCGCCGCCGACGAGCTCTCCTTGAGCCCAAGCGCGGTGAGCCACCGCATCTCGGCCTTGGAAGAGGCGCTCGGTTTTTTGCTGTTCCAGCGCTTTCACCGCAAGGTGGCCTTGACCACGGAGGGGCAGCGCATTTTCTGGGCCCTCACCTCCTCCCTGGAGTTCATCAATCAGGAGGTGCTGGAAATCAGGGAGCAGGCGCTGTCGGGCTCCCTGACGCTGCACTCGCGCCCCTCCATCGCCCAGTACTGGCTGGTGCCAAGGCTCGCCGATTTTTCCCGTCTGCATCCTCACATCGAGCTCAACCTGCTGACGGGCAACGAGCATATAAACCTGCACGGCTACGGCATCGATCTGACCCTCAACTTCGATGCCAGAACCCCGACGGGCCTGGCCATCCACCCCCAGATGGATGAATACATGGTGCCGGTGTGCAGCCCGCAATACGCCAGCGACCACGGTCTGATGGGGGAGGTGAGGAATCTGCAGCAGTGCCGCCTGCTCCATGACAGGCAGGCCTGGGGCCTGGACACCGACAGCGACGAGTGGCGCACCTGGGGGAGTCACTGGCATCTCTCCCTGGAGGTCTGCTTGTCACACATGGGATTTGATCGAGCGGATCTGGCGATCCTTGCCGCCACCCACCACGCCGGTGTCGCCATGGGGCGCAGGCAGCTGGCAAGCCAGGCGCTGGCGAGCGGAGCGCTGGTGATGCCCTTCCCGGATATGGCGGTGCGCTGCGAGCCGCGTTATTACCTGGCGACCCTCCCTCATCGCCAGTGTCCCAAGATCCAGGCATTCATCCGCTGGATACAGGATCAGGCGCAAGGGGCACCTTGAAACGGGACCTGGTTTATTGTCTGCGAAGGTCATGCTCATGAGCGCACTATTTGTACAATAAGGGCCGGCACTGCTGCTAAATGACCTGGCGCAGAGCGACGCGGGTAAGAGATAACACCGTGTGCAACGGATGAGGTGAGCCTGAGATTAACCGGGGAAAAAAGGAAATAAAGTCTGTGAGAGTATTCCCAATAAGTATCAGGCAGGGAATTAACCACGGTGAATAATGTCCATATGGTGTCAGCGCTTTGCCGGATGGTATAAAAACATTATGTTGTTATCCAATGGGCATGCTATTCTCAAATCGTGTTATCCCTGTGACATACAAAAATAATTCTGTGAGGAAGTAATGAACGAGTTTCTGAAGGTTCTGCTGAACATTCGCAGCTTGCGCGCTGCCATTCGTGAACTGCCGTTTGAGCAACTGCAAGAAGCGAAAGAAAAGTTTGACCTGGTATATAACGAGCGTGCCGAGTCCGTTGAACAGGAACGCGCCGAACAGGAAGAGCGTCAGCGCAAACTGAATGAATTCACCGAAATGCTGCAACAGGCTGGTATCGATCCCCGTGAGCTGATCGGCAGCGTGGCGGCTCCGGCTGCGGCGGGCACCACCAAGAGCAAGCGTGCTCCCCGTCCTGCGAAATACAAGTATCTGGAAGACGGTCAGGAGAAGACCTGGACCGGTCAGGGTCGTATGCCCAAGGCCATCGCCGAGCAAGTTGCGCTTGGCAAGGATCTGAACGATTTCCTGATCTGATCGCCGGATCCGATTCTCGATAATGCCGCCTGCAGGGCGGCATTATTATTGGTTCATCGCGGCTTTCCGGGGAAGGCCGCCTTGATTTTCAGAAAAAAGTATTCTGAGTCCCTAAATCCATATGCCATGCGCTTTATCACTTTGATCTTGTTGTTCACCCCTTCCAGCACACTCGTGTGCATCGGGTAGTTTGC
>NZ_JAGKRK010000005.1:0-38956 GCF_017939325.1 Aeromonas sp. MaB10011B
GGTCACGCTCTTACTTTGCGGGCTCTTGCGGCGGAGCACCGTTGGAGGTGATCAAGCAATACATTCAAAACCAGCGGGGCTGACGCCCCGGCGAAATTCCCCTCCCACCTACGTCGGAGGGAGTCCCCTTTCGCATTTAAGATGGCGTGAACCTGGGCGCTGCCCAACAGGGTGAGGGTCAGGATGAGCGCGGTCTGTCTGAACATGATCAATACCTCTGGCAATGGGTCATTCGGGCTTGCCGCTCCCTGGGCGGCAAGGGGCTTGCGTTGGCGAGCTGCAGCCCTCTCTCACCATAGCAGGAGCGAAAGACGATGCCTGTATCAGCTCTGGGGGATGCGGACCCCCTTGTCGAGGTAGAGGCTGCTGTAGTGGGCGCGGTGGGTGACGAACATCACCTGATGGCGACTGCCATCGGAGAGAATGATGAAATCACCGGCCTGTGCCGGGCTTTGCAAGCGGATCTCGTGTTCGGGGGCCGTCAGCTTGTCGGCCTCCTCCCGGAAGGTGAGGGTGTAGGAATACATATGGCGCTCCACCGCAGGCTCATATACAGACACGCCTACAACTCTAGCCGCGGTGGCCGGGATCCGCGGCGCCCAAGCGGCGCCGATGGTGCAGATAATGTCAGCAACGGTGAGGCACAGGGATCAGGGACGACCACTGAGCAGGATGGCGCCGCCCAGGGTGATGAAGAGTCCGCCGGTGATGCGGCCAACGAGGCGCTCGCCGCGACCTGGCTTGAAGTAGCGACCGGCGCGCCTAGCCAGGGCGACATAGCACAGATGCACCAGGCTGACGATGGCGCAGATGGTCAGGTACATGGTGATGAACTGCAGCGTCAGCGGACTCTGGTGATCGAGGAACTGGGGCAGCAGAGCGCAGAGGAAGACGATGGTCTTGGGGTTGCTGGCGGAGACCAGAAAGGCTTCTCGCAACAAGGAGAGGGTGGTTCTGGTGCGTCCCCGAGCGGTGGAGGGAGAGAGCCCTTGGGCACCGGTATTGGCCGCGCGCAGCGCCTTGTAGCCCAGATACACCAAGTAGCCACCCCCCGCCAGCTTGAGGGCGACAAAGAGGGGAGGCAGGGTTTGCAGCAGGGGCCCACCCCCATGGCGACCAGACCGATGAGGATGGCCTGGCACCCCAGGTTGCCGAGGATGCTGACAAGGGCGGCGCGCCAGCCGTGTTGCAGACCGTTCTTGACCACCAGCAGCACATTGGGGCCAGGGGTCAGTGTCGCCAGCAGATAGGCCAGCGCAAACAGCATCCAGGTATTGGGGTTCATGAGCACATCCTTGGCGTCAAAGCAGGCATGATGCCAGCCTCTTTGACGAGTCGTCCAGCGGCGTCTCTCCCGGCCCCGAAGAGGATTCAGGGGAGGGCAATCCGGTGCAGCATGGTCTGCGGCTGGAAATGCAATAGGCAAGGATGTGTATAAAAAAATCGCATTAAGGCAGTTTTTTATGATGTGTTAAAACCGCAGATAAGCTGTCTTTTTTCTCACCGGCTAACCAATGGCGTCGCAGCATACTGATTTAACCGATATCGATGGATCGCCAATCGTAAGCGCTGCTCGTCCTGCCTCGAGCTTGTCGACTTGCAGGGTTCCTTGAAGCGCTCTTTCTTTGGTGCGAGAAAGATCACTGTTGTGGACAGAAAGATCCCCTCTACTTGGCCATATGGAACCGCAATGAATGAGGGGGGAGGATGTCACTTTTTGATGAGCGTCGAGTGCAGGATCTCTGTGCCCGCTTGCTGGCAGACACTAATAACCAGGGATATTCACTCGATAGCAAGCATGGCCGCGAGTTGAGAGATCTCCTGCAGGCTGTGGGTGGAGTCAAGCCAGTGGGACGAGGGGCTCGTCATGTGTTGACCGATGCTGGAAGGAATTATCTCGCAGCACAGCTGGCACAGGTTGCACCAGTGATGCCGGACAGGCGTGACACGATACGGGCTCTCGGGGTGGACCTGCCCGCACATCTAAACCAGGCCAGTTTTCATGCCCTCTGGCATGGGGACAGCAAGAGCGGGATAGATCCAGATAATGATGCTATCGACATCACGCTGACACAGGATGAAGTGATTCGACTTCGCACGCTGAGCCCGCTGTCACTCATCGACCAGGACGGACTGCGCCACGACATGAGGGCGCAACTGGCACTATTGGGAGAGCTGGTCTTACCGGAGCGCTGCTTGAGTAAGTTACATGGCATTGAGTGGCAGGGGCGGCAACTGGTCACGGTGGAGAACAAGGGAGCTTTCGTGGATTACCCGCTGCAAGTGGGGGAGTTGTTGCTCTATGTGCCTGGCCGCAATACCAAGTTGGCACGTCAGGTATTCCCGCTGTTGCCGGCTGCCGTACCCTGGGCCCATTTTGGCGATCTGGATCAGCGCGGATTGGATATCGCTAACGAGCTGGCCCATGCCCTTCGTCGTCCGTTGGCTCTTTGGCTACCCGACACCTTGATGGCCTATGTTCATCACTATGCCCGCACTCTGATCCGCCGTCTGGAGGGGCAACCGATCAGCAGAGGCAAGATCCCATGGGAGGAGGTCCCCGTGGTGAGTGAGCATGGCAAGCAACTGGAAGAGGTCCTTATATATCTGATCGAAAGGGGATTGTGGTTGGAACAGGAAGTATTGGTGCTAGCCGGAGGTTGGCAGTCATGGCCACTCGACGCGCCTTGCGGCCAACGCAGTAATGAAAAAACCGCCATCAGGCGGTTTTAATGGTTGTCAGCCCCTATTTCAGGGCTTTTTTCAGCTTTTTGATCTTGCTTTCGTGCTTGGCGATTTTCGCCTGGCGGGCGGCGATCTTCTTCTTGATCTCTTTCTTGCTGGCCATGGGGCGGCTCCTTGTCTCGTGGGCGCCATGGGGATCAGGGTGCCCGGGGTCTTTCCATGCGTGCCGGGAAGGCCCTCTCCGTTGGCGCACTGACAGTCAGGGGAGGGGCATACCGCGGAACTGGTTTGCAGGATAGTCCAGTTTCCCGCGAGTGCCACCCGAACGGCAGGAAACAGAGGCAACAAAAAAGCGCCCCTGGGGGCGCTTCTGGCTTGAAGGGGCGGTATCAGGCCTTCTTCAGGTAGGCGGCCACCAGCACGATCTGCATGCCGTTGACCTTGCCCTCGATGTGCAGCGGGTTGTTGGTCAGGCGAATGCCCTTGACCAGGGTGCCGCGCTTGGCGGTGAAGCCCGCGCCCTTGACGTCCAGATCCTTGATCAGGGTGACGGAGTCCCCTTCCACCAGCACGGCGCCATTGGAGTCGACGGTCGGCACGCTGTCGTCATCGTCGCTGGTCACGCCGGCGTCTGCCCAGGCCTTGACCTCGTCTTCCATGTACATCATGTCCAGCATGTCCTGGGCCCAGAGCTCGCCCCGGGCGACGAGGGCCTTCAACTGGCGCCAGGCCATCACCTGCACCGCCGGCACCTGGCTCCACATGCTGTCACCCAGGCAGCGCCAGTGGTTCACCTCCGTGGTGTCCGGCTGCTCCAGCTGGCCGCGGCAGGTGGCGCAGAGGGCCACGCTGTGGTCGTCGTCGCTGGCGGGGGAGTGCGGCACCGAGAAGGCAGTCAGCGCATGTTCTGCGCCACACAGCTCGCATTTGGCGTTTGCACGGGCTTGCAGGATGGCATTGATGGTCATGATTGGGTTCCGTTTATAGGGGTAAAGCGGCTCGCCGTGGCGGGCTGCGCGAATGAGGGGGCGGAATATAGCACAAATCCCTGCTTTTTGTCAGGCTACCAGCGGCGCACAGGCGAGTGCTTTTTGACGGCAGATCGCTAGAATGAGCCTCCCTTTTTGCGCCAAAGGACAGGTTCACCGTGCTGGCCCACCGTTTTCGACAACTGGACTGCTTGCTCACCGCCGAGCGACGCTGGTGGCAATACCAGCCCTATCACCACTTGGGGATCGCCTTTGCCCGCGAGGCGCCAGCCCTTGCGAAGTGCCTGGCAGCCCTGACCCTTGACGAGATAGCGCACCTCGACGGGGACATGGATGCGCTCTGCGCCCTGCTCGCCCCCTGGATCCCGGCGGGGGCCGAGTTGCAGGCCCTCGGCGAGCTTGCCCCTTTCGCCCCCGAGCTCGTCCAGTGCGCTAGGGCCATGGCGATGTACATGCCGGGACGCAAGCAGGGGCAGATAGAGGCCTTCACCGGCTGCCTGCCCCCCCACCAAGGTCCCTATCTGGAGTGGTGCGCTGGCAAGGGGCATCTGGGGCGCCTGGTGTCGCTGCACCGTGGCGCCGAGATCCTGAGCCTGGAGTGGCAGGGGGCGCTCTGCGAGGAGGGGCGGCGGCTCGCCGCGCGCGACGGCGCCAACATGCGGTTCGTGGAGGCGGATGCCTTTGCCGCCGAGTCCGGGGCCCTCATCGCCCCGCACCATCACGCCATGGCGCTCCATGCCTGCGGCGATCTGCACACCCATCTGCTGACGCGGGTGGCCGAGGGGCGTGCCCAGGGGGTGACCCTCTCCCCGTGTTGCTACCACCTCATCAGGGGAGAGCACTATGCGCCCCTCTCCCGGGCCGCCAGGGCCAGTGCCCTGCGCCTTGGCAAGAGCGATTTGAAGCTGCCGCTGCAGGAGACGGTGACCGGCGGCGCCCGCATCGCCCGGTTGCGGGAGCGGGAGGTGGTGTGGCGCCTCGCCTTTGACTGCCTGCAGCGCCAGGTGCGCGGGGTGGATGAGTACCTGCCGGTGCCCAACCTGCAAAAGAGCCTGCTGACCGGGGACTTCGAGGATTTCTGCCACTGGGCCGCCGAGCGCAAGGGGATGGGCTTGCCCGCGGGGCTCGACTACGCCGCCTTGCTGGCACAGGGGGAGCGGCGTTTTGGCGATGTCGCCCGCATGGAGCTGGTGCGCCACCTGTTTCGCCGCCCCCTGGAAATCTGGCTGCTGCTCGATCGCGCCCTCTTCCTCGAGGAGCAGGGCTACCGGGTGGAGGTGGGCACCTTCTGCCCCAAACCCATGACCCCGCGCAATCTGCTGATCCGGGCGGTGCGCGCAGGGGGGATCTGAACAAGCGTCCGCACAGGTCGGATGGCTGCGCCAACAAGGCCAGGGGCTGGATCCCCCTGCAAACGAGCGCCATCTGAGTGCAGGGAGGCATGGCTCACAATTTCGCCAAATTCTTAATTCTTGTCGTGAATTTAGTTGTCAGGATGCCTATGCTCGCCCTGACATTTTCAAGACAAGGATGGTTACCCATGTTCATGCTCACGCGCACCGCCTGCCTGGTTGCCCTCGTCTGGGCGCTGCCCGGCCAGAGCGCCATGACAATCCAGCCCGATCCCCAGAACAGCGGCGGCTATGTGATGGCGGCGGCGGATCTTGCCAGAGCGGCCCAGGCCAAGACCGCCAACCCCATGTACGGGATCTGGTCCCACGCCCTGGCCACCCGGCCCAATACGGTGGTGGAGGCCATCGTGGCCCGCGCCCCCGGCAACCCGGACAACGTCAAGCGGGTCGAGCGGGTCTTCACCGAATCGGACTGGGAGTTCCTGACCCAGATGGCCGCCCCGGAGTACACCTACGAGCGCTTCCTGCGGGCGGTGGGCAAGTTCCCCGCCTTCTGCGGCGACTACACGGACGGGCGCAATGCGGACGCCATCTGCAAGAAGTCCATCATCACCGCCTTCGCCCACTTTGCCCAGGAGACCGGCGGCCACATTGCCAAGGAGAATGTCTCCGACAACCCCCTGGGGCTGGAGGAGTGGCAACAGGCCCTGGTGCACGTGCGGGAGATGGGCTGGTCTGAGGGGCAGACCGGCTACACCACGGGGTGTGGCCAGAGTGACTGGCAGAACCGGCGCTGGCCCTGCAGCACCGGTCAGGGCTATTTCGGTCGCGGCGCCAAGCAGCTCTCCTATCACTTCAACTACGGCGCCTTCTCCGAGGCCATGTTCGACGGCGACGCCACCGTGCTCCTCAACAACCCCGGGCTGGTGGCGGACTCCTGGCTCAACCTCGCCTCCGCCATCTGGTTCTTCCTGACGCCCCAGGCTCCCAAACCCGCCATGCTGCACGTCATCGACCGGACCTGGGTGCCCTCCCAGCGTGAGCTGGCGGCGGGCATCGGCTACGGCTTTGGCACCACCATCAACATCATCAACGGTGGCATCGAGTGCGGCGAGCAGAACAAGAACAAGGGCCAGCCGGTCAACCGCATCCGCTACTGGGAGGGGCTCGCGGCCCACTACGGTATCCCGCTGCTGGCGGACGAGAAGAACACCTGCTGGCAGCAGACCCCCTATGGCAGCCTCAACCTCAACGGCGCCACCGACGTGCTCTACACCAACTGGGACGGCAACTGGAAATACTACCCGGACAGACCCGGCGGCTACTCCTTCGAGTGCGATCTGGTGGGGTACCAGACCGCCTATTCGGCCCTGGTACCGGGGGATTACGAGAAGTGCGTGACCAACTTCTACGGCTCCCACGCCAGCTGGCCCAAGGTACGGGTGGTGGCCACGCTGGATCCGGCCCCGGTCGACCCCGGCACGCCGCCGGTGGACGGGGTACCGGCCTGGGAGGCAGGCAAGGTCTACACCGCGGGCAACAAGGTGAGCCACAAGGGGGTCATCTATCAGGCCAAGTGGTGGACCCAGGGCAACGAGCCGGGCAAGGGGGACCCTTGGGCACCGGTAACCTGAGAGTCAGCGCAAGAGCAAGCACTCCGGGGAGGCCGCGCGCCTCCCTTGTTGATCGCCGCGCTGGCTTGCTGCGCCTCTTTTGGCACTGATAGAGTGCGGATTCACACCGAGGGAGGATGACCATGAACATCGCCATTCATTTTGAAATTCCGGTACAGGATCTGGAGAGAGCCATCCGCTTCTATGAGAGGGTCTTCGAGACGGTGCTGGAGCGGGTGCAGATCGATGGCAACGAGATGGCGCTCTTTCCCCTGGAAAGTGGCACGGCGGGCTGCTCCGGCGCCCTGGCGAAGGGGGAGAGCTATGTGCCGAGCCTGGATGGCACCCGGATCTATCTGCGGGTGCCTGACATCGAGGGGACCATGGCCCGGGCGCTGGCATCGGGCGGGGCCTGTCTCTATCCCGTCACCCGGGTCGGGGAGAGCCTCCGGGTGGCGGAGTGTCGGGATTGCGAGGGGAATCGCATCGCCTTGCAGGAGGGAACCTGACCATTATTTATCCGGTGCATGGGATGTGTTGAGTCATTCACACGATGAATAAAGAGGGGGATTTTCCCGCTCCGGGAGCCTCAGCCCCGCGGTGAGGCCCCGGTATGGTCAGTTGCCGCCCCCCGGATCCCGTGCTACTTCATCTGGTGCGGCAAGAAGGCGAGCACCCGTTCGCCCGGTCTGTCGCCCCAACTCTCAGGAGGCATCATGGAAGGACATTGTCTGTGTGGCGGGATCACCGTGTCGAGCGGCGATCACAAGGAGGTCAACCTGTGTCATTGCGCCATGTGCCGGCGCTGGTCAGGGGGGCCCATGTTCGCGGTGCACGGGGGCAAGGGCGTGCGGTTCACCGGGATGGCCCCGGTGGCCTACCGCTCGTCGGAGTGGGCGGAGCGCGGATTCTGCCCCACCTGCGGCACCCATCTTTTCTACCATCTGTTGCCGACGGACGAGTACATCCTCTCCGCCGGCCTGTTTCAGGATCAGGGGTTCGAGCTCACCGGGCAGATCTTCATCGACGAGAAACCCGACTTCTATGCCCTCAAGAACGACACCCCGACCCTGACCGGACAGCAGGTGTTCGAGCAGTTCGCCCCCAAACCCTGAGCCTGTACTCACCCCGAGGAGAAGCCATCATGGATGAACAACCGAAGGTGAAGGGGCCTGCCTCCTATTTTCCCGCCATTGAGCAGAAATACGGCCAGCCCATCGTCCACTGGCTGACCCTGCTGGCGGGGCGGGAGGAGCGCAAACACATGGCCCTGGTGGCCTGGCTCAAGGACGAACACGCCATGGGTCACGGCCATGCCAATGCCCTGGTGGCCCACTTTTTGGCGCAGCCCGATGCGCCCGGCGTGGCATGACAGTGCCACAGTGCAAAACGTGCAGGAAAGCCAGAGGAGCAGAGAGATGAAGATAAGCGTCAGCGTCTGGGTTGCCAGGCCGATTGCCGATGTGTGGCAGGGCTGGAACACCCCCGCCAGCATCATGGCGTGGAACGCCGCTTCCCCGCAGTGGCACTGCCCCCAAAGCCGGGTGGACCTGCGGGTGGGCGGGCGTTTTTGCCACCACATGGCGGCGCGGGATGGCAGCACGGGGTTTGATTTCGAGGGGACCTTCACCGAGGTCACGGCGCCGACGGGGCTCGGCTACGTCATGGACGATGGCCGCGAGGTGAGCGTGCGGTTCGTGGCAGAACAGGGGGGCACCCGGGTGGAGGAGCGGTTCGATGCCGAGTCCCTGCACAGCGGCGATCAGCAGCGGGCGGGGTGGCAGAGCATCCTGGATAACTTCAAGCGCCATATGGAGGCCGCCGGCTGACCCCTGTGGGGCGCCAAGAAAAAACCACCGCAAGCTGGCGGTGGTTTTTTTATGGCGTTCGCCCGGAGCAAGGCGGGGAGGGGAAGGGGGTTACTCCTCGATGTCCAGCAGCACCAGGATGGCGCTCTCGCCCCCCCACTCCCGCGGCGCCTGGTGAAAGGCGCGCACAGCGGGGTGCTGGGCCAGCCAGCTCGGGATGCGCTGCTTGAGGATGTGCTTGCCGATGCCGTGCATCACCGAAGCGACGTGGATGTTCTCTTTTCGGCACAGGGTGAGCAGGGCCGCCAGCTCCTGCTTGGCCTGGTGCTGGTTCATGCCGTGCAGATCCAGATAAATCTCCGGCGGGTAGCTGCCGCGCTTGAGCTTTTTCAGCTCGAATTTTGACACGTCGTCGCGCACGTAACGGGTCGGCCCGTCCGCCTCGAGATGGGGCTGGTACTCGTCGCTGAAAAAGTGGTCAACCCCAAGCTTTTCGCGGCTCTCGCGCACTTCGCGTTTCTGCTTGACCGGGCTTGAGGAGGCCCTTATGGTATCTTGCTTAATTTTCCGGGTACCTTTGACAGCATCACGAAACAACAGGCTTTCCTCGTCTGTGAGTGAGGGCGTATTTTTCATCAGGTACTCGTCTTGCTCGCTGTATAAAATTCTCGGGCCGGATAGTACTCGACTTGGAGGTGGATTTGGACAAGATATTTATCGATGAGGTGGTTGCCGAAATGCACACCATCCAGGACATGTTGCGCTGGGCCATGAGTCGTTTCAACGACGCCGGGATCTTCTACGGACATGGTACCGACAACGCCTGGGATGAGGCCGTGCAACTGGTGCTGCCCGCGTTACATCTGCCGCCGGACGTGGATCCGGGCATGCGCCACTCCCGCCTGACCACCAGCGAGCGCCACCGCATCGCCGAGCTCATCATCCGCCGCGTGCAGGAGCGCATTCCGGCGCCTTACCTGACCAACAAGGCCTGGTATGCGGGCTGGGAATTCTACGTGGACGAACGGGTGCTCATTCCGCGCTCCCCCATCGCCGAGCTGGTGGCCAACCGCTTCGCCCCCTTCCTGAAAGACGAACCGACCCGGATCATGGACCTGTGTACCGGCTCCGGCTGCATCGCCATCATCATGGCCCACGAGTTCCCCCATGCGGAAGTGGATGCCATCGACATCAGCGTCGATGCCCTCAACGTGGCCGAGCGCAACATCAACGATCACGGGCTGGAGCAGCAGGTTATCCCCATTCGCTCCGATCTGTTCCGGGATCTGCCGGCCGGTGACAAGTACGATCTCATCGTCTCCAACCCGCCCTACGTGGACTCCGAGGACATGTCGGATCTGCCGGAGGAGTTTCGCCACGAGCCGGAGCTGGCCCTGGCGTCGGGCTCCGACGGCCTCAAGCTCACCAAACGTCTGCTGGCCAATGCCGCCGACTTCCTGAAAGAGGATGGCGTGCTGGTGGTCGAGGTGGGCAACAGCATGATCCACCTGGAAGCCCAGTTCCCCGAGGTGCCCTTCACCTGGGTCGAGTTCGAAAACGGCGGCCACGGCGTCTTTGTGATGACCCGCGCAGAGCTCGAGCAGTACCAGGCCCATTTCGCCATTTACAAGAACTAAGCAGCAAGGAGCATTCATGGCAGGGAACAGTTTCGGCCAACTCTTTCGGGTCACCACTTTCGGCGAGAGCCACGGTCTGGCGCTGGGCGCCGTGGTCGACGGCTGCCCGCCGGGGCTGGAGATAAGCGAAGACGATTTGCAGGGGGATCTGGACAGGCGCAAGCCCGGTACGTCCCGCTACACCACTCAGCGCCGCGAGGCGGACGAGGTGAAGATCCTCTCCGGGGTGTTCGAGGGCAAGACCACGGGCACCTCCATCGGGCTGCTCATCGAGAACACCGATCAGCGCTCCAAGGACTACTCCGAGATCAAGGATCTGTTCCGACCCGGCCACGCCGACTACACCTATCACCAGAAGTACGGCCAGCGTGACTACCGTGGCGGCGGCCGCTCCTCGGCCCGCGAGACCGCCATGCGGGTCGCGGCGGGCGCCATCGCCAAGAAGTACCTGAAACAGGTGCACGGCATCGAGATCGTGGGTTTTCTCTCCCAGCTCGGCCCCATCAAGGCGGAAGGGTTCGACGAGAGCCAGATCGAGCAGAACCCCTTCTTCTTCCCCGATGCGGGCAAGCTGGAGGCGCTGGATGAATACATGCGTGCCCTCAAGAAAGAGGGAAACAGCGTGGGGGCCAAGGTGTGCGTCGTGGCGCGCAACGTGCCGGTAGGCCTAGGGGAGCCGGTGTTCGACCGCCTCGACGCCGACATCGCCCACGCCATGATGGGCATCAACGCGGTGAAAGGGGTGGAGATCGGTGACGGCTTCGCGGTGGTGGAGCAAAAAGGCTCGGAGCACCGGGACGAGATGACTCCGACCGGCTTTGCCAGCAATCATGCGGGGGGCATCCTGGGGGGCATTTCGTCGGGTCAGGAGATCGTGGTGAGCATGGCCCTCAAGCCTACCTCCAGCATCACTGTGCCGGGCAAGACCATCACCACCAGCGGTGAGGCCACCGAGATGATCACCAAGGGGCGTCACGACCCCTGCGTCGGCATCCGTGCAGTGCCCATCGCCGAGGCCATGCTGGCCCTGGTGCTGATGGATCACCTGCTGCGCCACCGCGCCCAGAACCAGGGCGTGCACACCCAGACCCCGCAGCTGCGCTGATCACGCTGCGGGCCAGGTGAGTGATCACCAGATACCACAAGGCGACCCCAGGGTCGCCTTTTTCATGGTTTTTTGCCGGCGCCTGCCTCAGGGGGCCGATGGCGTCGAGAGCGATGGGTGCCGGGTTGCGTCCAGGCGGCAGCGGGGCGGCGCAAAGGCGGGATCCGGTGAGGGCAGGGTGGCGATGGCGGCATCGATGCGGGCGAGCGCCTCATCGTTCACGGCCTTTTTGGCAAACATCAGGCGCACCGGCTGCTGGTGCAAGAGCACCTGACACTGGATGGCATTGCTCGCCCCGAGCTGGTAGCGGGCGTATTGCCACTCCATGATGACGCCGTCGAGGCGGTGCGCCAGCAAGAGGGTGAGCAGCCTGTCATCGCTGTTGTATTCACTCGCCTGCCCGAGGGCAGGGCACTCCTCGTTCATCGGCAGGGGGCGGGTACCCCGCAGCTTGCCAAGTCGAAGCCCCTTGGCCTGGCAGAGGGTTGCCAGCTCTGTGAGCCCTTGCCAGCCGTCGGGCTCCCCGGCCTGCGGGCGCTGGCTCAGCAGCACGAAGCTGGCGCGCCGATAGGGGGCGGAGAAGCGGGCGAACCGCTCCCGCTCGGGGGTTTTCAGGGCGCCCATGGCCACGTCCAGCTGCTGGCGCTCCATGAGGTAGAGGGCCCGGGCCCAGGGGAGGTTGCGAAAGGCGGGCTCCACGCCTGCCTTGCCCAGGATCTGGCGGGTCAGGGTCACGTCCAGTCCGCCGAGGGTGCCGTCGGCAGCGATTTGACTGAAAGGGGGCCAGTGGCTCCAGGCCACCGACAGGGTCTCCCTGGCGGCGAGGGGCTGGGCGAAGAGCAGGGGCAGGACGAGGCCCAGCATGCGCCGGGCGGTGGGGGTGAACTTCCGTTTCAATCAAAACCTCCTGTTCCGTGTATCGCGCCGTCCCCGGCAGGCTGCGCAGGGGCATTGATACATACGGCGATTCGGGCCATTTTGTCCTGCCTTCGTCCCTATTTCCAGCCGTGCTGGGAGGCGCATCACATTTTCCTCGTCTAAGTGCGCCAACTCCGTTAGACTGCGCCTCTATTCTTTCCCCTTTGCTCTGCTCCCCGGGGAAATCGTTGTTTTCTCTATAGGCCCGGATCCTGTGAGATGGCATCGGCTCAGCAGAGGAGCCCCACCACGATCTTTGGCGCCCCTATCCCTAGCAGGTAACTATGAGTTTTACTTCCCTCGGTCTGGCCGAACCCTTGTTGCGTGCCGTTGCCGAGCAAGGCTACGACACCCCGTCTCCCATTCAGCAACAAGCGATCCCGGCGGTACTGGCTGGCCGTGATCTGATGGCCGCCGCCCAGACCGGGACCGGCAAGACCGCAGGTTTCACCCTGCCGATGCTGCAACGTCTGATTGAAAGCAAGCGCAAGGTCTCCCCGAACCGCATCCGCGCCCTGGTGCTGACCCCGACCCGCGAGCTGGCCGCCCAGGTGGGCGAGAGCGTGCGCAACTACGGCAAGCACCTGCCGATCCGCAGCCACGTGGTATTTGGCGGCGTGAGCATCAACCCCCAGATGATGGCGACCCGCCGTGGTCTGGACGTGCTGGTGGCCTGCCCGGGCCGCCTGATGGATCTCTACAACCAGAACGCCGTCAAGTTCGACGAAGTGGAGATCCTGGTACTGGACGAAGCGGACCGCATGCTCGACATGGGCTTTATCCGCGACATCCGCCGCATCCTGGCCCTGCTGCCGAAGAAGCGCCAGAACCTGCTCTTCTCCGCCACCTTCGCCGACGAAATTCGCGAGCTGGCCACCGGTCTGCTGGACAACCCGGCGGTGATCGAAGTGACCCCGCGCAACAGCACCGCCGAGCGCATCGAGCAGCTGGTACACCCCTGCGACAAGGCCAACAAGATTGCCCTGCTGAGTCACCTGGTCACCAGCAACGACTGGCAGCAGGTGCTGGTGTTCACCCGTACCAAGCACATGGCCAACCGCGTTGCCGAGACCCTCGACAAGAACGGCGTCAGCGCCGCCGCCATCCACGGCAACAAGAGCCAGGGTGCCCGTACCCGCGCCCTTGCCGGTTTCAAGGATGGCAGCGTCAAGGTGCTGGTGGCGACCGACATCGCCGCCCGTGGCCTGGACATCGACAAACTGCCCCAGGTGGTCAACTTCGAGCTGCCGAACGTGGCGGAAGATTACGTGCACCGTATCGGCCGTACCGGCCGTGCTGGCGCCGCTGGTCACGCCATCTCCCTGGTGGCCGCCGATGAGGGCAAGCTCATCAAGGCCATCGAGCGGCTGACCAAGCAGAACATTCCGTGCGAGCAGGTGGCCGGTTTTGAAGCCTCCCGCGAGACCCTCGACAACATCGCCCGTGGCATCGGTGCGCCGCTTCGCAAAGAGCCGCGGGATCCGAGCGAGCAGCGCCGTGCGCCGCGTCCGCAAGGCCAGGGCCAGCGTCAGGGGGCCGGTCGCTCCGGCAATGGCGCCGGTGGTAGCGGCGGTGGCAATCGCACTGGCAACGGCGGCAAGCCCAAGCCTCAGGGCGGCCAGCGTCCGGAAGGCGGCGCTGGCAAACCGGCCCAGGCCCGTCGTCCCCGTCGCGCCAGCCACAACCAGTAAGCGGCCAGGGAGCCAGGCTCCCCCACTGTTCGGTTGATACAAAAAGCCCCGCCAATCTGGCGGGGCTTTGTTTGTCCTGGTAGACGCTATTCACCGTAGAGGCGGATCTCCAGCACATGAGTGATGGCCTCGCCGCTCCAGTGGTACTCCAGATGACGGGCGTGGTCCACCCGGCTGACCAGACGGGGGCGATAGAGCACGTGACAGTCGTGACCGGGGTGGCGCACCGAGCGGTAGTGGATGCCGTCCGCCCCGGCGACCTTCTGCTCCCGGGCGAAGGCCTGGGCGGGGCCGTAATCGGTGGCGTGATAGAGGGGGCCTGGCAAAAACGCCGGGCCCGTGATGTCGATGAGGCTGGCGCTGAACTGCGCCTGGATCACCCGCATCTGCACCTTCTGGGCCGGCTCCCGGGTGTACCCGAAGATCCGCTCCCTGTGGTAGACCGTCTCCTTGATGCCGGTGTCGAGGGAGGGGGCACAATAGTAGCCGCCAAAGTCCCCCGTGGTGAAACGGGCACCCTCGGGATTGAGGTGGGTGAAGGCGGCCATCACATAGCTGCCGCCGGGCAGCCCCACCAGCCAGTCTTCCCTGGGCACCCGCATCAGCTCGCCCGCCTCTTCCCTCAGTCTGTCGTTGGTCAGCACCTCGACGGCCCAGACCGCCTCCAGCTCGTCGGCGGTAGCGACGTCTTCATAGAGGCAGATGGGGGGAAAGCGGCTCGGAATGATGCGATAGGCGCAGGCATTGTGGAAGGTGCGCAAGGGCGGGGAGGACATCAGGCCATCTCCCCGCGCCAGGCGTGCAGCCGGGTGGCCACTTCGTAGAGATCGGCCACCCGCCCACCCTGCATGACCTCCATGGCGCTACGCCCGGCGAAGAAGGGGTGGCTGTTGGGTTTGCGCACCCAGCCATAGATGCTCTCATCCAGGCTGAACAGCAGCCGCAGGCTCTTGTGGATGTTGAGTAGATAGCTCATCCGCTCCTGGAGATCGGCGCTCAGCCGAATACCGCCGCTGGCCTCCTTGTACTTGTTCAGGGTGGAGCGGGAGGTAATGCCAAGCAGCCTGAGCTGTTCATCCGTGCTGCACTGCCATTTGTCCATGATGCGAAACACCACGGGCAGGGCCTTGCTGGGATCGACGGCGGGCTGTTGCCGGGCAAGAGATGCGGTGGCGACCATGTTGCCTCCCGGGTTGGCGTGCCAGACGGGCACGGGATCGTGGGTTGTCTGCTAAGCAGTGTAGGGCAGGGGCGCAGTAATGTACATATCTATACATGCTTGCACTCAAATGTTCATTATTGGATGGATTTCGCGAGGAGGGGCGCGGGTCGGCCAAGTGAGACCGTGCCAATGAAGCGCCCCGCCAACTGGGTTGGCGGGGCATGTCTCTTTGCGGCGTTTCTGCTTGTCGGGTCGGGGAGATCAGAGGGCGGGCAGCAGCCCCATGCTGACGCTGACCTGCACCCCGACGATCAGTACCCCCATGGCACCGGCCAGACCCAGGGCCAGTACGCCGCCCGGGACGCGGTAGTGGTTTGCCTCGGCCTGCTTGCGGCTCTGCCACACCAGGGCCACCGGCAGCAGCACCGCCAGCACCGCCAGCGCAATGGCGGCGTAACCGAGCGCCATGATGAAGCCTTGCGGGAAGTAGAGGGCGAACAGCAGGGGCGGCACGAAGGTGATGAGGCCGGTCTGGGTGCGGCCCTGCCAGTTGTCCTTGCGACGGGTCACCTTGGCCATGAAGTCGAACAGTCCCAGGGTCACCCCGAGGAAGGAGGTGGCGAGCGCGAGATCCGCGAACAGATGCATCGCCTGGTTGAAGGCGGGCCAGCTCACCAGGCCGCCGACGTTGGCCAGCAGGCTGTCCAGGGCGCCGCCGGTCTGGATCAGGGATTGCTGACCCAGCAGCCCCAGTATGGCGATCTGCCACAGCACGTAGAGCACGAGCGGCAAGGCGGAGCCCCACACGAAGACTCGGCGCAACTGCCTGGGGTTGTCCCCGAGGTAGAGCATGACGCTCGGGATGGAGCCGTGGAAGCCGAAGGAGGTGAAGATGACCGGCAGGCCCGCCAGCAGCAAGCCTTCCCCGAGGGGCATGGAGAGCAGGTGCTGCCCCTGGGCGCGGGGCAGCAGCAGCGCCAGCACCGCCACCATGATCACCAGCTTCACGGTGAACATCAGGCGGTTGAGGTAATCCACCTGCCTGGTGCCGACGCACACCATGCCGCCAAACAACAGGGTAAAGACCCAGGCCGCCTGCTCCTGGCCGAGGGGCAGGCCGGCATCGGCCAGTGCCTGGGCCAGCAGGCTGCTGCCGCCGCTGATGTAGGCGGAGGCCAGGGCGTAGAACAGCATCAGGATGCAGAAGGAGGCGATGCCCTTGCCCCAGGGGCCGAGCAGGTGATCCGCCAGCTGGTGCAGGTACCACTTGCCGGTGCTGAGGCTGGCTTCCACCTGCAGCATGGCGGTGAAGGCCATCAGGGCCCAGAGGCCGATCATCAGCATCAGGGTGGCGGGGCCGCCCAGGGACGAGGAGGCCAGCGGCAGGGCCAGCATGCCGGCGCCTATGGTGGTGCCGGCAATCAACAGGGTACAACCCAGGGTCTTGGTATTCATGTCATCCATCCGAAAGTGAGGGGCGCTGTTGCAAACAAGAGAGAGCCAGTTGGCTGTGTCGGGAGGCGCCTCCGGGGAAAAGCCGGAGGCTAGCAATATCGGTGTGGATACATCTGTACCTGAAACCTGTCAGTTGTAAAAATTGGTTGCCAAGTTAGCGGATTGAAATGGCGGAAACAACCCCTTAAAAGCGGATTTTGTGCTGTAGCAAGCCGAAGGGTGGCAATAAAAAGTGACACATTGCGCCATGCGCCGAAAAAACGCGCCCCTCAGGGGGAGGCTGCCCGTCAGGCTGCGTTGCGGGTCGACATCGAGAGCGCCCGCGTTGGCGGCAACAGGGCTTGCAGAGGGTAACACGGGGCCCTGGTGGTGCGACTGGCCCGATATAAGCAAACATCGGGTCATACTCCCAAAAGCCATCATTTTCACTTATAGCGAGCCGAGGCGCCGATAAACGTGCCCTGGCGCGGGGTTGCCGCCCGGCAGATCACCTCAAAGCCAGAAGGCGAAGGGCAAAGCTGAGACAACAGGGGAGAACACAAGCAGGTGTGGGGGAGGAGGCTCAGGGGCTGGCACTGCGGGCCGCCCCCGGGGTGGTGCGTCGTTGCCGGGTCAGCGGCGGCGTTTGAGGGTACGGCTCACATAGTGCAGGCCGCTCTGGTAGTCGCCATTGACCGCCTTGAGGGCCAGCGTCAGGGCCTGGCTTGCCAGGGCGTCGTGCTGCTGGGGCAGGGAGTTGATGCCAAAGGGGAGGAAATCGAGCAGGCGGTCATCCCCGAAGGTAGCCATGGCGAGCTGGCTCATGTCAGCCTCCTGCTCCAGCAGGTAGTCGAGCACCCCCTCCATCAGGATGTAGGAGGTGGTGATCAGCGCCTCGGGCAGTTGCCCGAGCTGCTGATGGAGCGTCTTGATCAGGCGATACCCTTCGGTGCGCGAGAAGTGGGCCCCTTCACACAGGTGGCGGGTCGCACTGTGACTGGCAATGGCCTGTTCGAAGCCCGCTTTTCGCTCCTGACTGATCGTCAGTTCCGGCAGTGCAGTGATCAAGGCGATATGACCGATGGCCGGGGTGAGCAGGGAGGTGGTGAGATCCAGGCTCGCCTTCTGGTTTTCACTCGCCACGGTGACGAAGTGCTCGGTGGCCATGGCACGGTCGATGGCGAGGATCTGCACGCCCCTGGACTGCTGCTCCAGGTAGAAGGGATCCGCCGGGAGGAGGCAGCTTGCCACCAGGAGCGCGTCCACATGGCGGCTCACCAGCATCCGGGCCAGCTCCTTTTCGGTGTCCGGATCGTCCTCCGAGCAGACGATGAGCAACTGATATCCCTGGGTGCGGGCCCCTTGCTCCAGGCGCTTGGCGAGCTTGGCGTAACTGGCGTTTTCGAGGTCGGGCAGGATGAAGCCGAGGGTGCGGGTCTGGCCGCCGCGCAGGGAAGCGGCGCGGCTGTCCGGCTGATAGTTGTGGGCATGGACCACGGCCATCACCTTGTCGCGGGTTGCCTGGCTGATGCGGTATTGATCGGCCTTGCCATTGATCACATAGCTGGCGGTGGTGCGAGAGACACCGGCCAGCGCGGCGATTTCATCCAGTTTCATCATGTTGGCTCTGTTTGAGTTGCAAGGCCCGCGCCGGTTCCTGGTTGGGGCGCCGAAAAGTGTGCGCGGGATCATATCATTGAAACGTACTTTCTGCGGGATCTTGAACAATGCGCTGAAACGATTCAGTCTGAGTGTAAGTGAAACGATTCAGCTTGTCAGTAACGGATGATTATCTGCACTTGGAAATGGGTTCCGGCTCACCAAAGCGAGAGATCACCGTCTATTGTCAGCAGGCAAGTTACCCGAAAATCGAGTTGAGTTGAGCCGGTACGCCGCGAGGCGAAGCCGGACCTGATGGAGAATCTCTATGTTGAAGTTGGCGCGACAGCAAATCCTGCTGGGACAATCGGTGACGACCAAGGCGGACGCCATCGCACTGCTGGCAAGCAAACTGACCGACGCCGGTCTGGTTGAAGCTGGTTACGTGGACGGCATGCTGGCGCGGGAAGCGCAGCACGCCACCTATCTTGGCAGCGGTATTGCCATTCCCCACGGCACCACGGACACCCGTCATCTGGTGAAGAGCACCGGCGTCATGGTAGCCCAGTTCCCCCACGGCATCGAGTGGGACGAGGGGCAGATTGCCTACGTCGCCATCGGCATCGCCGCCAAGTCCGACGAGCATCTGGGCATTTTGCGCCAGCTCACCCACGTGCTGGGTGACGAGCAGGCCGCAGCCCAGCTCAAGGGGGCGACCGACGAAGAGACCATCATCAATATCCTGACTGGCGCGACTGCCGCCAAAGAGGTGCAATACCTGACCCTGGCGGACTTCCCGGCCGACGACCAGGACCAGTTGCTGCTGGGGGCTGCGGCCCGCGCCAAATCCGCAGGCTGGGGAGACGCCGCCATGGTGAGCGCCCTCCTGGCCAGCCAGCCTGTTCACCTGGGGGAGGGCATCTGGCTGGCCCGTGCGCAAGCGGCCCAGACCGGTTGGGTGCTGGCCACCCCGAGCACCCCGCTGAACGTCGGTGAATTGCCGGTCAGCGCCCTGCTACTGCTGTGTGCCGCAGATAGCGGCCATCTGCCGCAACTCGAGAATCTGGCCAAGCTGGCCGCAGCCGGCCAGTTGGCCACCCTTTCTGGCAGCGACGGTCTGGCCATGTTGCAGGCGGGTCCGGCGAGCGGGCTGTCCGAGACCTTCACCATCATCAACCCCCACGGTCTGCATGCCCGTCCGGGCGCCATGCTGGTCAAGGTGGCCAAGGAGTATGAATCCGACATCCGCGTCGCCAACCTCGATGGCAGCGGTGAAGCCGTCTCTGCCAAGAGCCTGATGAAGGTGATCGGGCTTGGGGTCAAGTGCGGTCATCGTCTGGCGTTTCGCGCCGAAGGAGCGGATGCCGAAGCAGCCCTCAAGGGCATTGGCGAAGCCATTGCCGCGGGTCTTGGCGAGGGGGGGCACTGATGGACATCGTCACCATCACCCTTAATCCCGCGCTCGATCTCACCACCCGTCTGGAGGCCATGCACCCTGGCGAGGTCAATCTGGTGAGCGAGGCCAACTTGCGCGCCGCGGGCAAGGGGATCAACGTCGCCATGGTCTTGAAAGATCTCGGCCGTGACGTAGGCCTGACCGGCTGGCTCGGCGAGGGTAACCAGCAGAGCTTCGTCTCCCTGTTCGAGGAGCGTGCCCTTGCCGATCACTTCGTGCGCGTGGCGGGCGACACCCGGATCAACGTCAAGATCTCCGAACAATCCGGCCGGGTGACCGATCTCAATCTGCCGGGACTCGCGGTGCAGGAAGGCGATGTCAGCGCCCTGGAAGCGGCGCTGGAGCGACTGGCACCCCACACTGACTGGTTCGTGCTGGCGGGCAGCCTGCCCAAAGGGGTGGCCCCCGATTACTGCGGCCATCTGATCCGTCTGCTCAAGGCCAAGGGCAAGCAGGTGATCTTCGATTGCAGCGGCGCGGCGTTGAGCGAAGGGATCAAGGCGGCGCCGACCCTGGTCAAACCCAACCTGGAAGAGCTGAGCCAGTGGGCGGGTCGCCCCGTGAAGACCCTGAGCGAGCAGGCCGAGTGCGCCCGCGCGCTGCAGGCCAGCGGGATCCCCAACGTGGTGATCTCCAATGGTGCCGACGGCCTCATCTGGTTTGCACCGGATGCCACCTGGCAGGCGATTCCGCCGCGCATGGAGGTGGTCAGCACCGTGGGTGCCGGCGACTCCCTGGTGGCGGGCCTGGTCCATGGCATGAGCCTGGACTGGACGCCGGAGCAGACCCTGCGGCTGGCCACCGCCGTCTCGGCACTGGCGGTGAGCCAGGTCGCGGTCGGCTTCAACGATATCAATGTGCTCAAACCGTTACTCGAGCAGGTGCGCGTACAGCGTCTGGATGATCTGGCACCGACTCAACCCCAACCCCATTTGATGGCTAACTCAGGAGATGCCCAATGAAAGCAATTCTGGTTACGGCTTGCCCGGCGGGCATTGCCACCAGCTTTCTCGCTGCAAAACGGATAGAACAGCAGGCCAAACTGGCTGGCTGGGAGCTCACCCTCGACGTCGACTCCAGCGTGCAGCCCCGTCAGGTTCCCTCGAAAGAGCTGATTGCCGCCGCCGACCTGGTGCTGGTCGTTGCCAGCGCACCGGTGGATCTGGCCGCCTATGATGGCAAGTCGCTCTATCGGGGCGACATGGATCTGGCGCTCCAGGATCCCGCTGCCCTGCTGGACGCCGCGCGAAGCGGTGCCAGCGTCTATCGCCATGAGGCGACGCCTGTGGTTGCCAAACCGGCCAGCGGTGCCAAGCGCATCGTGGCGGTGACGGCCTGCCCGACCGGGGTGGCCCACACCTTCATGTCGGCCGAGGCCCTGGAGACCATGGCCAAGCAGCTGGGTCACCAGATCCGCGTCGAGACCCAGGGATCGGTCGGTGCCCAGAATGCCTTGACGGCGGACGAGATTGCCGCCGCCGATCTGGTGTTCCTCGCCACTGACATCGAGGTGGACATGGCGCGCTTTGACGGCAAGCCGGTCTATCGCACCAGCACGGGGGCTGCCCTGAAGAAAACCCGGGCCGAGCTCGACAAGGCCTGGACCGAGGCGAAGGTCTATCGCCACAGCGGCGCGGCTGCGGTCAAGAAAGAGGAAAAGGCGGGCCCCTACAAGCACCTGCTGACCGGTGTCTCCTTCATGCTGCCCATGGTGGTAGCGGGGGGCCTTATCATCGCGCTCTCCTTCATCTTCGGCATTGAAGCGTTCAAGGAAGAGGGGACGCTGGCCGCGGCCCTGATGAAGATCGGTGGCGGCTCCGCCTTCGCCCTGATGATCCCGGTGCTGGCAGGCTACATCGCCTACTCCATCGCCGACCGTCCGGGTCTGGCGCCCGGCATGATCGCCGGTATGCTGGCAAGCTCGCTCGGCGCCGGTTTCCTTGGCGGCATCGTCGGCGGCTTCCTCGCCGGTTACAGCGCCAAGTTCCTGAGCGACAAGGTACGCCTGCCGGTCACCCTGGAAGCCCTCAAGCCCATCCTCATCATTCCGCTCTTTGCCAGCCTGTTCACCGGTCTGGTGATGATCTACGTGGTGGGTGGCCCGGTGGCGGGCATCATGAATGCCATGACCGAGTTCCTCAACAACATGGGCTCTGCCAACGCCGTGCTGCTGGGTGTCATCATCGGCGCCATGATGTGCTTCGACATGGGTGGCCCGGTCAACAAGGCGGCTTATGCCTTCGGTGTCGGCCTGCTCGCCTCCAAGACCTATGCCCCCATGGCAGCGGTCATGGCCGCCGGCATGGTGCCTGCACTGGGGATGGGGATCGCGACCTTCCTGGCCAGCAGAAAGTTCATCAAGGCGGAGCAGGAGGCGGGCAAGGCCTCCTTCGTGCTGGGTCTGTGCTTCATCTCCGAGGGGGCCATCCCGTTTGCCGCCAAGGACCCCATGCGCGTCATCCCGGCCTGCATGGCGGGCGGTGCCCTGACCGGTGCGCTCTCCATGCTGTTCGGCTGCGAGCTGGTGGCACCCCACGGTGGTCTGTTCGTGCTCTTCATCCCGAACGCCATCAGCCATGTGATGATGTACATCCTGGCGATCGCGGCCGGTTCTCTGGTGACCGGGGTGGCTTACGCCATGCTCAAGCGTGGCGAGGAGCAGGCCAAGCTGGCGACCGTCTGAGGGCGTCACGGCGTGACACACTCTTCATGACAAGGCGGCCCTGGGGCCGCCTTTCTTGTTGGGGGGAGGGGCAACGTGGGATTTAAAAATCCCAGCCTGGCGGGGGCGGCGGATCGGCCGCCTCTTCGGCCTGCGCCTTGCGGCGAGCGGCCTCGACCCTGGCCTTGCGGTTGCGGCACAGGCGCATCACCTCCTGCTGCTGGGCAGGGGTCATGGCAAGCCAGTTGAAACGCTCCTCGCGGCTTCGCATGCATCCCTTGCAATACCCCTTGTTGTTCAGTTCGCAGACCCCGACACAGGGGCTCTGGAGCGGGAAGATTTCGAGCTGTTCCATCCATGACCTCTCACACCTTGTCACCTTGTTATAACCCAGAAGATCACGGCAGGAGAAATCCGTCGTCAGGGGCGTGAAGGCGTTTGCTTTCCCCGGGCAATTTTGGCATCTTCCCCGCCGTGCAAGACACTCGGTGTTATATGAGGACATATGAATAGACATGCGTACTGGTTGGCCGCCGCCGTGGTGGGGCTGGCCGGTTGTGCGGGCAACCCTGAACCGGTCAAGGTGCCCCAGAAGAAGGCGGAATCCGGATGTTTTCTGAACTGCGAGATCCCTGTGAATCTGGGCAAGCAGTATCTGGATGGTGCCCTGCCGGGGGATCTGGTGCGGGTAGAGCGGGTCAACAGCCGCGCCCGCGCCGATTACAGCAAGTTCGGTCCCCAGAGCCGGATGGTGATGGAACGCTCCGGCCGCATGGCGAGCCGCTATGGGGAGCTCTACCGTCAGCTCTCACGCTGGGTCGCCAATGGGGGCAATCCCGCCCATATCACCCAGTACGGCATCAGCCTGGCGCAGCTTGGCGGTGCCGACCGCATGGGCAACGTGCTCTTCACCGGCTACTACTCGCCGGTGCTGGAGGTGCGCCATCGCCCGGACGCCCAGTACAAGTATCCCATCTATGCCATGCCCAACTGCGGCGGTCGCTGCCCGAGCCGGGCCGAGATCCACCGGGGGGCGTTGGCCAACCGGGGGTTGGAGCTGGGCTACAGCAAGTCCCTCATCGACAACTTCCTGATGGACGTGCAGGGTTCCGGCTTCGTTCACTACGGCGATGACGACCGGCTGCAGTACCTCGGCTACAGCGGCAAGAACGGCCACGGCTATGTCAGCATTGGCCGGGTGCTCATCGACCGTGGCGAAGTGCCCAAGGAGCAGATGTCCATGAAGGCCATCAAGGAGTGGGCCAACCGTCAGCCGGAAGAGAGCGTGAAGGAGCTGGTGGAGCAGAACCCCTCCTATGTCTTCTTCGAGCGCCGTCCCACCAATGACGTGGTGGGGGCTGCCGGCATTCCGCTCTTGCCCATGGCGGCGGTGGCTGCCGACAAGACTCTGCTGCCCATGGGCACCCCCATCCTCGCGGAAGTGCCGCTGCTGGACAAAGAGGGCAACTGGACCGGCAAGCACCAGCTGCGCCTGCTGATTGCGCTGGATGTGGGGGGCGCGGTGAAGAAGGGGCACCTCGATCTCTACCACGGTATGGGGGAGAAAGCCGGTGTCGCGGCCGGTCACTACAAGCATTTTGGCCGGGTCTGGAAGCTGGGTCTGCACCACGGGCCGACTGCCGCCCCCTGGTTGTAACCCCCCCGGGTTGTAATGTAAGAGGGGCCATGGCTCCTCATTTCCCTCAAGAGACGGGACATTCCCATGAAAAAAGCCGCCGGAGCAATCCGGCGGCTTTTTGTTTGCGGGGCAGATCTGGCGATAAGGGCCGTCAGCCCTTTCGGATATCGAGCTTGATGGCGCCCACCGGCTGACAGCAGCAGGGGAGGCACTCCCCCTGGGAGACAAAGGCGAGCGGGACGGCGGCGTAGTGCACCTTGCCCGCCAGCAGCGGGGTGCGGCAGGCGCCGCAATAGCCGCTGCGGCACTGGAACTCCACGTGATGGCCGTGGCGCTCCAGGGTCTCCAGCACGCTTTCGCCGGGATGGGGGTGCAGTACACCGTCCAGGGTCTGTACCTGGGGGGCTTGCCCTTCCGGCGCCGTGGTGGCGGTATGCTGGGGCGCGTTCAGGGTGGCGGTGGCGTCACTCACGGACGTCGCTCTCCCGCATCATGGGCTGCCAGCAGAGGTCGCCTTGCATCACAGCTCGAAGTCACCGAGATCGTCGGCGTGCACTTCACTGTCGATCTGACCCACCAGATAGGAGCTTACTTCCACTTCCTGGGGCGCCACCTGCACGTTGTCGGAGGAGAGCCAGGTGTTGATCCAGGGGATGGGGTTCTGCTTGGTGCCGGCAAAGGCCGGTTGCAGGCCGACGGCCGCCATGCGCAGGTTGGTGATGTATTCCACGTACTGGCAGAGGATGTCCTTGTTCAGGCCGATCATGGAGCCGTCCTGGAACAGGTACTCGGCCCACTCCTTCTCCTGCAGGGCCGCTTCCTTGAACAGCTCGAAGCAGGCCTGCTCGCACTCGACGGCGATCTCCGCCATGTCGGGGTCGTCGTTGCCGCTGCGCATCAGGTTCAGCATGTGCTGGGTGCCGGTCAGGTGCAGCGCTTCGTCACGGGCGATCATCTTGATGATCTTGGCGTTGCCCTCCATCAGCTCGCGCTCGGCGAAGGCAAAGGAGCAGGCGAAGCTCACGTAGAAGCGGATGGCTTCGAGGGCGTTGACGCTCATCAGGCACAGGTAGAGCTTCTTCTTGAGCTCCCGCAGGCTGATGGTGACTTCGCGATCCCCGATCCGGTGAGTCCCCTCACCGTGCAGGTGATAGACGGAGGTGGCCTCGATGAGATCGTCATAGAAGTGGCTGATGGAGCCGGCGCGCTTCAAGATCTGCTCGTTGGTCACGATGTCGTCGAACACCTGGCCCGGGTTGTTGACGATGTTGCGGATGATGTGGGTGTAGGAGCGAGAGTGGATGGTCTCGGAGAAGGCCCAGGTCTCGATCCAGGTCTCCAGCTCCGGGATGGAGACCAGGGGCAGCAGGGCAACGTTGGGGCTGCGGCCCTGAATGGAATCCAGCAGGGTCTGGTACTTCAGGTTGGAGATGAAGATGTGCTGCTCGTGGGGCGGCAGAGCCTGGAAGTCGATGCGGTCGTGGGAGACATCCACCTCTTCCGGGCGCCAGAAGAAGGAGAGCTGCTTCTCGATCAGCCGCTCGAAGATGTCGTGCTTTTGCTGATCATAACGAGCCACGTTGACCGACTGGCCGAAGAACATCGGCTCCTTGAGCTGATCGTTTTGGGTCTGGCAAAAAGTAGAGTAAGCCATGGTTCGAATGCCGTGAAATAGGGAAAACAGGAGGGCGGGAGCTTGATGCTCCCGCCCGGTTTATCAGTGCGTTTCGCGGTTAGATCTTGCAAGCCCCGCCAGCGCAGCCGTCATCTTGCAGATCGGTCTGGGTGTCGTCGGCACCATCACGGGTGTTGTGATAGTAGAGGGTCTTGAGACCGTATTTGTAGGCGGTCAGCAAGTCTTTGAGCAACTGCTTCATCGGCACCTTGTTGCCTTCGAAGCGGGCCGGGTCGTAGTTGGTGTTGGCGGAGATCGCCTGATCCACGAACTTCTGCATGATGCCGACCAGCTGCAGGTAACCGTCGACGCTCGGCTGTTTCCACAGCAGTTCGTACTGATCCTTCAGGCGGTGATACTCCGGCACCACCTGCTTGAGGATGCCATCCTTGGAGGCTTTCACCGACACCAGGCCGCGGGGCGGCTCGATGCCGTTGGTGGCGTTGGAGATCTGGCTGGAGGTCTCGCTCGGCATCAGGGCGGTCAGGGTGGAGTTGCGCAAACCCACGGTCTTGATCTCTTCGCGCAAGGTTTCCCAGTCCAGGTGCAGGGGTTCATTGCACAGAGTGTCCAGATCCTTTTTATAGGTATCGATAGGCAGGATACCCTGGGCATAGGTGGTCTCGTTGAAGGCCGGGCAGGGGCCGAACTCGCGGGCCAGTTGCACGGAGGCCTTCAGCAGGTAGTACTGGATCGCCTCGAAGGTGCGGTGGGTCAGGGCCAGACCGGAACCGTCGGAGTAGCGGGCACCGTTTTTCGCCAGGTAGTAGGCGTAGTTGATGACGCCGATACCCAAGGTGCGGCGGTTCATGCTGCCCTTCTTGGCTGCCTTGAGCGGGTAGTCCTGATAGTCGAGCAGGGCGTCCAGAGCGCGCACGGCCAGCTCGGCCATCTCTTCCAGATCTTCCAGCTTCTCGATGGCGCCCAGGTTGAAGGCGGAGAGAGTGCACAGGGCAATTTCGCCGTCCTCGTCATCCACGTTGTTGAGCGGCTTGGTGGGCAGCGCAATCTCGAGGCAGAGGTTGGACTGGCGTACCGGCGCCACGCTCGGATCGAACGGGCTGTGGGTGTTGCAGTGATCCACGTTCTGGATGTAGATGCGGCCGGTACCTGCGCGCTCCTGCATCATCAGGGAGAAGAGATCCACCGCCTTCAGGGTCTTCTTGCGAATGGCCGGATCCTGCTCGTACTTGACGTAGAGCGCTTCGAACTTGTCCTGGTCCGCGAAGAAGGCGTCATAGAGACCTGGTGCATCGGACGGGGAGAACAGGGTGATGTCACCGCCCTTGATGAGGCGCTGGTACATCAGCTTGTTGATCTGCACGCCGTAGTCCATGTGACGGACCCGGTTCTCTTCCACGCCGCGGTTGTTCTTCAGTACCAGCAGGCTCTCCACCTCGGTGTGCCACAGCGGGTAGAAGAGGGTGGCCGCACCGCCGCGCACGCCGCCCTGGGAGCAGCACTTCACCGCAGTCTGGAAGTATTTGTAGAAGGGGATGCAGCCGGTGTGGAAGGCTTCGCCGCCACGGATGGGGCTGCCCAGACCACGGATGCGGCCGGCGTTGATGCCGATGCCGGCGCGCTGGGACACGTAGCGCACGATGGCGCTGGCGGTGGCATTGATGGAATCCAGGCTGTCGTCGCACTCGATCAGCACGCAGGAGCTGAACTGGCGGGTCGGGGTGCGCACGCCGCTCATGATCGGGGTCGGCAGCGAGATCTTGAAGGTCGAGACCGCATCATAGAAGCGCTTGATGTAGTCCAGACGGGTATCTTTCGGATACTTGGAGAAGAGGCAGGCCGCTACCAGGATGTAGAGGAACTGCGGGCTCTCGTAGATCTCGCCGGTGACGCGGTTCTGTACCAGGTACTTGCCTTCGAGCTGCTTGACCGCCGCGTAGGAGAAGTCCATGTCGCGCCAGTGATCGAGGTAGCCGTTCAGCTCCTCAAATTCCGCCTGGGTGTAGTCTTCCAGCAGGTGCTTGTCGTACTTGCCCATGTCCACCAGTCTGGCGACGTGCTGATACAGGTGGGGCGGCTCGAACTGGCCGTAGGCCTTCTTGCGCAGGTGGAAGATGGCCAGACGGGCAGCCATGTACTGGTAGTCCGGGCTTTGCTCGGAGATGAGGTCAGCTGCAGCCTTGATGATGGTCTCGTGGATGTCGGCGGTACGGATACCGTCATAGAACTGGATGTGGGACTTGAGCTCCACCTGGGAGACCGACACGTTGTCGAGCTTCTCGGCAGCCCAGTCGAGCACACGGTGAATTTTATCCAGATCGATGGGTTCTTTGTGTCCGTTACGCTTCGTCACAAACAAGTTCATTGGCTGATGACCCCTTTCATTGATACCTGCCGGTATCGGTTGATTCCCGAAAAGCCATCGCACAATGGCGCAACCCGGCTCCGTCTGTCGAGGGAAACTGGGCAGGCATTGTGCGATGAATCACAAGATGTAGTGTTATTTTTAATGCGAACTACAAGATAGTGAGGTCGATGCGGTAATGCAATCTGTGGATAACGCATTAGCTGTGGATAAATTGTGGGTGTCGGGACGGGAGTTAGTGGACGCTCACAGCGAACGGGTTTTCATCCGTCCGATCCGTCAAATGCAAGTCCGGCGATCGAAGATGGAAAATTAAAATAACTTTTTTTGCTTGCGAAAGCAGGGTGTTTTTACTAGCAAATCCGGTCTGCTCATCCCTTGTGCAGTCAGGGTCAAAAGGTGTCCTGTTACGCCGTTCGGGGGGTTGCCAAGCCTGTAAAAAGAGGGATCGTCCGGGATCCCTCTGGTGTGCTGCGGGGAGAGCTGCGCGCCGGGGCCGATGCCCGCATGGCCATCGGGACATCATCAAAGTTGCCCCGCAGATCCACCTCTATCCGGATGCCTTGTCGGTCATGGGCAATGAACGTGTCAGCTCAGCTCGTAACGCAGCCAGTGGTGCAGGGCCTGCACGGTATCAAAGTGAAGATCGGCGCCCCAGAGGGCGGGATCCTCGTCATCATTGAGATAACCCCAGCCAGCCACCGCGGTACGCATGCCGGCATTGCGGCCAGCCTCGATGTCGCGCACGTGATCCCCCACATAGAGACACTGGCTCGCCGCGATGCCGAGCCGCTCGCAGGCAAAGAACATGGGGGCTGGGTCGGGCTTGCGTACCGGCAGGGTGTCGGCGCTCACCGTCACGCCGCAACTGGCGAGTTCAGGCAGGGCTGCCAGGAGCGGTTCGGTGAGAAAACCCGGCTTGTTGGTGACAATGCCCCAGGGCAGCTTTTTCTCGTCGAGCCACTCGATGAGATCCACCATGCCTTCATAGGGGCGGGTGCCGACGCAGAGGTTGGCGGCGTAGTAGTCGAGCAGGGCGGTGCGAAGGCGGGTGGCCCCCAGCTCCTCGAGCAGCTCGTCACCAAGACCGGCCCTGAGCAGCCCGAGGGCCCCGTGGGAGGTGGTCTGGCGGATGATGTCGTCAGAGAGCGGGGCAAAGCCTTCGCTTATCAGCACGTGGTTGACGGCGGCGCCAAGGTCTGGGGCGGTGTCGAGCAGGGTGCCGTCCAGATCAAACAGCACGCAGCCAAGGGGCATCGGGTGAGGTGTGCTCATCAGCCTTGCTCCGGGCGCTCGAACGCCACCATGTAGTTGACGTCGACATTCTTGCCGAGCTTGAAGCTGTTGGAGAGCGGGGCGTAGTGAACGCCGCTCATGTCCCGCACCAGGAGGCCCGCCGCTTCCCCCATGCGACAGAGTTCGGCGGGGGTGATGAACTTCTTGTGATCGTGAGTGCCCTTGGGGACCATCTTCATCAGGTACTCGGCCCCGAGGATCATCATCAGATAGGCTTTCGGGTTGCGGTTGATGGTGGAGACGAACACCTTGCCCCCCGGCCGTACCAGGGTGGCGATGGCGCGCAGCACCGAGGCCGGGTCCGGCACGTGCTCCAGCATCTCCATGCAGGTGACTACGTCATACTGGCCCGGCACTTCATCGGCGTGGGCTTCGGCGGTGATCTGGCGGTACTCGAGCTCCACACCTTGTTCCAGCGCGTGGAGGCGGGCGACGCCGAGGGGCTCCTTGCCCATATCGATGCCGGTGACCCGGGCCCCCCGGCGGGCCATGCTCTCGGAGAGGATGCCGCCACCGCAGCCGATGTCGAGCACGCGCTTGCCAAACAGGCCGCCGCTCTTGTCGGTGATCCAGTCAAGGCGCACCGGGTTGATTTGATGCAGCGGCTTGAATTCGCCCTCCATGTCCCACCAGCGGGAGGCGATGGCTTCAAATTTGGCGATTTCTGTCAGATCGACATTGGCATCACTATTCATGTTTTGATGATCCTGTGGCAAGGCACGCAGCGGGCTGGGCGCGCGCAATCTATTGTCCTGGCGCGCATTATAACGGACCGACCTCGTCGCACCAGCCCGATGTGCTCATCGGATTTGTGGCTTAATGTATTTGGCTCAGTGTGTTACCATGTCGCGCTGTTTAAGCCAAAGAACAACTAATTAGGGATTAAGGCTTTCTATGAGCGATCTGGCCAGAGAGATCACGCCGGTCAACATCGAAGAAGAGCTCAAGAGTTCCTATCTGGATTACGCCATGAGCGTGATCGTAGGACGAGCTCTGCCGGATGTGCGTGATGGCTTGAAACCGGTTCACCGCCGCGTTCTGTATGCAATGAACGAGCTGGGGAACGACTGGAACAAGCCCTACAAGAAATCGGCCCGTGTGGTCGGTGACGTAATCGGTAAATATCACCCGCATGGCGACATCGCCGTGTATGACACCATCGTCCGGATGGCGCAGGATTTCTCCATGCGCTACATGCTGGTCGACGGTCAGGGCAACTTCGGTTCGGTGGACGGCGACAACGCCGCGGCCATGCGTTACACCGAAGTGCGGATGGCGCGCATCTCCCACGAGCTGCTGGCCGATCTGGACAAAGAGACCGTGGACTGGGTGCCGAACTACGACGGTACCGAGATGATCCCGGCTGTCATGCCCACCAAGGTCCCCACCTTGCTGGTCAACGGCTCCTCCGGTATCGCGGTGGGCATGGCGACCAACATCCCGCCTCACAACCTCACCGAGATTGTCAACGGTTGCCTGGCGCTGATCGAAAACGGCGACCTCACCATTGACGAGCTGATGACCCATGTCACCGGCCCGGATTTCCCCACCGGCGGCATCATCAACGGCCGTTCCGGCATCGTGCAGGCGTACCGTACCGGTCGCGGCTCCGTCTATGTGCGGGCCAAGGCTGAAGTGGAGGTGGACGAGAAGACCAGTCGCGAGACCATCATCGTCCACGAGATCCCCTATCAGGTGAACAAGGCTCGCCTGATCGAAAAGATCGCCGAGCTGGTCAAAGAGAAGAAAATCGAGGGCATCAGCGCCCTGCGCGATGAGTCCGACAAGGACGGCATGCGCATCGTCATCGAGATCAAGCGCGGCGAGTCCGGTGAGATTGTGCTGAACAATCTCTACAAGCACACCCAGATGCAGACCACGTTCGGCATCAACATGGTGGCGCTGGACAACAACCAGCCCAAGGTGATGAACCTCAAAGAGATCCTGGATGCGTTCCTGCTGCACCGCCGTGAAGTGGTGACCCGCCGGACCGTGTTCGAGCTGCGCAAGGCGCGGGATCGGGCGCACATCCTGGAAGGGTTGGCGGTGGCATTGGCCAACATCGACCCCATCATCGAGCTCATTCGCCACAGTGCGACCCCGGCGGATGCGAAAGCCGCCCTGGTAGCCAAGGGCTGGGAGCTCGGCAACGTGGCCGCCATGCTGGAAAAAGCGGGCGACGACGCGGCTCGCCCCGAGTGGCTGGAGCCGGAGTTCGGCATCCGTGAAGGGCAGTACTTCCTGACCGAGATCCAGGCCCAGGCCATCCTTGACCTGCGTCTGCACAAGCTGACCGGCCTCGAGCACGAGAAGATTCTGGAAGAGTACCAATCTCTGCTGGATCTCATCGCCGAGCTGCTGCACATCCTGGCAAGCCCGGAACGCCTGATGGAAGTGATCCGTGACGAGCTGCTGGCCGTGCGCGAGCAGTACGGCGACGAGCGTCGCACCGAGATCAGCATGTCCAGTGCCGAGATCAACATCGAAGATCTGATCACCCCGGAAGACGTGGTCGTTACCTTGTCTCACCAGGGCTATGTGAAGTATCAGCCGCTCTCCGACTACGAGGCCCAGCGCCGCGGTGGTCGTGGCAAGTCGGCCACCCGGATCAAGGAAGAGGACTTTGTGGAGCGTCTGCTGGTGGCCAACACCCACGACACCATTCTGTGCTTCTCCACCCGTGGCAAGGTCTACTGGCTCAAGGTGTATCAGCTACCGGAAGCGTCCCGTGGCGCCCGCGGTCGTCCGATCATCAACCTGCTGCCGCTGGATGAGGGTGAGCGCATCACCGCCATCCTGCCGGTGAAAGAATATGATGCCGACAAGTATGTCTTCTTCGCCACCGCCAACGGCACCGTGAAGAAGACCAGCCTGTCTGACTTCAGCCGTCCGCTCTCCTCCGGTATCCGTGCCATCAACCTCAAAGAGGGTGATGAGCTGATCGGGGTGGACATCACCGATGGCAGCAACGAGATCATGCTCTTCTCCGATGCGGGCAAGGTGGTTCGCTTCGCGGAAGGCAGCGGTCGTGCCGATGCCGATGCCACTGACGAAGTCGACACCGACGACGACGCCGGCAACGATGATGATGGCAGTGACAACGGCGAAGGCACCGAAAGCAAGGGCACCTTCAAGGGCGTACGTCCCATGGGTCGTACCGCTGCTGGCGTGCGCGGCATCAAGCTGGGCGCCGGTGACAAGGTGGTCTCCCTCATCGTGCCCCGTGGTGATGGTGCCATCCTCACCGCCACCGAGAACGGTTACGGCAAGCGTACTGCGCTGGACGAGTACCCGACCAAGAGCCGTGGTACCCAGGGCGTCATCTCCATCAAGGTGGATGAGCGCAACGGCAAGGTGATCGATGCGATCCAGGTCGAAGATACCGACCAGATCATGCTGATCACCAACGGCGGTACCCTGGTTCGTACCCGGGTGTCCGAGGTGAGCGTCATCGGCCGCAACACCGGTGGTGTGCGTCTGATCCGTACCGGTGAAGACGAGACCGTGGTCGGCCTGCAGCGCGTTGCCGAGAGCGACGAAGAGGAAACCGAGGCCCTGGCTGTTGAAGGGGAGGTGTCTGAAGGCACCGACACCGCAGCGGACGCTGGCGCCGTCGATACCGGGGAGGCGGGCGACGAGTAATCGTCCCCCTTTGTCCGGTGCAAAAGAGCGACCTTGATGGTCGCTCTTTTTTTGTCCGCCTCACCGCAGGCTCTCCCCGTCCTTGTGCTTGCCCTGGCGCCCTCTTTTCTGCTGCCAGACTCCGTCTGCCGTGCATGCAGCCCTGCCTGCCACGGCGTCATCTTCCTGATATGCAGGGTTGGCCCCATCGCATCAACACGATTCCTTCACTCGGCTGTCATGGCCCTGTCATGACGGCCAGCCATGCTGCCTGCGTTGAATGAGGCCACCACAGAGGCAGGCATCGCTTGCCAGGAGCACTGTTATGACGAGCTGGGTAATGTGGGAGATCTGGTGGAGCCGGATGTGGGGAGGGCAGGAGAAGGCGCGCCTTAGGGTGGATGAGGAGGAGGTGGCGCACGAGCCATCCCGCCTGCCTGCGGAGCTGATTGCACAGCGCCATCCAGCGGGGAGCTGCCCGCCGAGACCACGGGGCTGACGGCGCTCAGAACAGACGCAACTGCTCGCCCGGGCGGATGAAGGCGGCTGTATTGAGTGTTACATGGCGCTTGCCCAGTTGCAGCCGCCTGCTGATCAGGCGAAAGCGCTGGGCGAGCAGGTCGGCAAACTGTCCTTCACCTCGCATGCGGCTACCAAAGGTGGCGCTGTTGAGTGAGCCACCCCGGCTTGCCCGCAGCTGGTTGAGGATCGCCTCTTTCTGGCCGGGATAGTGCGTATCGAGCCAGTCGCAAAAGAGGGTGGTGAGCTCGTGGGGCAATCGCAGCAAGATGTAATCCGCACAGCCCGCCCCGGCGTCGACGGCGGCCTTGATGATCTGTTCCAGTTCAGGCTCGTTGAGCCTGGGGATCATGGGGGCGGCGAGCACGCCGACCGGCACACCGGCCTTGGCCAGTCGTTCGATCACCTTGATCCGCCCAACCCCCGTGCTGGCCCTGGGCTCCAGCTGTCGCCTCAGCGTCTCATTGAGGGTGGTGACCGACACCATCACCTGGCATAACCCTTCCCGGGCCAGCTCGGTCAGCAGATCGAGGTCGCGCAGGATCATGGCGCTCTTGGTGATGAGTCCTACCGGATGGCGATGAGCCAGCATCACCGTCAGGAGTTCGCGAGTCAGGCGATAGTGGTGCTCGATGGGTTGATAGGGATCGGTATTGGCCCCCAGCACGATGGTTTGTGGCTGATAGGCTGGCTTGGCAAACTCCCGTCGCAGCAGCTCGGCAGCATTGATTTTGGCAAACAGCTTGCTCTCGAAATCCAGCCCGGGGGAGAGCTCAAGGTAGGCGTGGCTGGGTCTGGCATAGCAGTAGATGCAGCCATGCTCGCACCCCTGATAGGGATTGATGGAGCGACCGAAGGGAAGATCCGGCGAATCGTTGTAGCTGATGATGCTGCGGGCGCTGATCTCCGTCACCTCGGTGCGGGGAGCGCTGGCGGCAAATGCCGCGTCCCAGTCGCTCTGACTCCAGCCGTCGTCAACGGTTTCGATTTGCGGGCCGCTGAAGCGGTGCTCGACATTGTGGTTCGCGCCTCGTCCTGCCATCACATCACCAATGAACTGTTTATATATACAGTTATTTTGCTGTGTAGCCCGTCAAACTGCAAGTTCGCAAAGAGCGACCCCATGAAAGAGGGTGAACCCAGGTGATCTCCTGCTTGATCTGTTGCTACATTTCGTTTACATAGACGAAATGCGAACCAGATCACGGAAAATGTCATGCAACCTACTACCGCCCGCTGGCTCTTCATCGCCCTCATTGCGCTGGTCATCTGGCGTCTGATCCCGCTCTCCACCGAGCAGGAGCTGGCGGCGGCCAACCGCGCCTGGCGGACAGGGCACTTTGATGAGGCGACCCGGATCTGGGCGCCCCTGGCGGAGCAGGGCCAGCCACGGGCACAGGCGCTGATGGGTTGGAGCCATGAAGTGGGGCAGGGGAGTGAGCAGGATATGGATCGCGCCATCCGACTCTATCGTCAGGCTGCGCAGGCGGGGGACGCTTTCGGCCAGTATCGGCTGGGAGAGGTCTATCTGCGCGGGGCTGGGGTGAAGCGGGATCTGCACGAGGCGTTTCGCTGGATGCAGCTGGCAGCCAGGAACGGTGATGCGCCCGCCATGCTGAAGGTGGGCATCCTGCACCTGATGGGGGTCAACGGGCGGGTTGAACTGGCCGAGGCGAAGCAGTGGCTCTATCAGGCCTCGCAAAAGGGCAACAAGATGGCACTCCAGGTATTGCAGGAGATGGCGCTGGCCGAGGAGGGACGCAGCGCCTTCGATTTCAATGGCCAGTCTTTTCTGAACGCCGGTTAGGGATCAACGGCTGGCGGTGACTTTACCGGGCGTCACGTCGGTGACATAGAGGGTACTGCGCTCGGCACTGTGGACGATGCTGCATACCTCCCGCTTGCTGCCATCGCCCAGGATCACCAGCTCACCGATATGGACGGGACAGTGAGTCGTAAGAAGGTGATCCGGATGAACCAGCTTTTCTGCATGCTCCGTAAATGAAATGTCGTAGGTGTACATCATGCTCTCCTTGCTTTGGCTGACGCCTCAATCTGGTACAGGGTATGGCAGCAGAAGGGCGCCCTCGCAAGTAGGACAGGTTGACACCCGCGCTTAGGCGGTATGCAAAATCGCCAAGACAGCTTGTCTGGGTTGTCGCGTCTGATACAATCCCCCGCTGTACCTCTCAATGGATGGCCTTGCACACGCCATATGGCAGTGCCACTGCCGTGTACCAACCGTATTGTGAACGGTGAAACTCGGGAGTGAACAGCTGGACATGAAAGGGTTTCTCCAACCTGCATGTGGCCTTTGGTAGGGGTCACCACTGTATAAGGAAACACCTAATGCCAATCATTACTCTGCCTGACGGCAGCCAACGTCAATTTGCCCACGCCGTTTCCGTCATGGATGTGGCCGCGGACATCGGTCCCGGTCTCGCCAAGGCGTGCATTGCCGGTCGGGTAAACGGTGAACTGGTGGATGCCTGCGAGCTGATCGAAGCCGATGCCTCCCTGGCCATCATCACCGCCAAAGACGAAGAAGGTCTGGACATTCTGCGCCACTCCTGTGCTCACCTGCTGGGTCATGCCATCAAGCAACTCTGGCCCCAGACCAAGATGGCCATCGGTCCCGTCATCGACAACGGTTTCTATTACGACATCGATCTCGACCGCACCCTGACCGACGAAGATCTGGCTGCCCTGGAAGAGCGCATGCTGGCGCTGGCCGCCAAGGATTACGACGTCATCAAGAAGAAGGTCTCCTGGCAGGAAGCGCGCGACGTGTTCGAAGCCCGTGGCGAGACCTACAAGGTCGAGATCCTGGATCAGAACATTGCCCGTGATGACCAGCCCGGTCTCTATCATCACGAAGAGTACATCGACATGTGTCGCGGCCCGCACGTGCCCAACATGCGTCATTGCCACCACTTCAAGTTGCAGAAGATGTCCGGTGCCTACTGGCGCGGCGACTCCAACAACAAGATGCTGCAGCGCATCTACGGCACCGCCTGGGCTGACAAGAAGCAGCTCAAGGCCTATTTGCAGCGTCTGGAAGAGGCCGCCAAGCGCGACCACCGCAAGATCGGCAAGCAGCTCGACCTGTACCATATGCAGGAAGAAGCGCCGGGCATGGTGTTCTGGCATAACGACGGCTGGACCATCTTCCGCGAGCTGGAAACCTTCATCCGCGGCAAGCTCAAAGAGTACGACTATCAGGAAGTGAAAGGCCCCTTCATGATGGATCGCGTGCTGTGGGAGCGTTCAGGTCACTGGGAGAAATACGCCCAGGCCATGTTCACCACCCAGTCCGAAAACCGCGAGTACGCCATCAAGCCGATGAACTGCCCGGGCCACGTGCAGATTTTCAACCAGGGTCTGAAATCCTACCGCGATCTGCCGTTGCGCATGGCCGAGTTCGGCTCCTGCCACCGCAACGAGCCGTCAGGCTCCCTGCACGGCCTGATGCGGGTACGGGGTTTCACCCAGGATGACGCCCACATCTTCTGTACCGAAGAGCAGATCATGGAAGAGGTGTCTGCGTGCATCCGCATGGTCTATGACGTCTACGGCACCTTCGGTTTCGAAAACATCGTGGTCAAGCTCTCGACCCGTCCGGAGCAGCGTATCGGCTCTGATGAAGCCTGGGATCGTGCCGAGGCCGCGCTGGCCGAGGCGTTGGAACTCAACGGCTTGAAGTACGACCTGCAACCGGGCGAGGGGGCTTTCTACGGTCCCAAGATCGAGTTCACCCTGCACGATTGCCTTGATCGTGCCTGGCAGTGTGGTACCGTGCAGCTCGACTTTGCCCTGCCGGGCCGTCTTGGCGCCACCTATGTGGGCGAAGACAACGAGCGCCACATCCCCGTGATGATCCACCGCGCCATTCTGGGCTCGCTGGAGCGCTTCATCGGGATCCTGACGGAAGAGTACGCCGGTCTGTTCCCGACCTGGCTGGCTCCGACCCAGGCCGTGGTCATGAATATCACGGATAACCAGGCCGATTATGCTGTGAAAGTTGCCAAGGCATTGAATGATGCGGGCCTTCGCGCAAAAGCGGACTTGAGAAATGAGAAGATTGGCTTTAAAATCCGCGAGCATACTTTGAAGCGAGTACCCTTCATGCTGGTCTGCGGCGACAAAGAAGTAGAAGCCGGCAAGATTGCAGTGCGTACTCGTAAAGGGGCTGACCTGGGCTCTTATCCTGTTGAAGAGCTGATTGCTCTGTTGACCCAGGAAGTTCAGACCCGCGGACAAAAGAAAGTGGAGGAATAAGCTATAAAAGGCGGAAAAAAACTGGGCAAGCAACCGCAAGCCCGCGCTCACCGGATCAATGAAGAGATCCGTCTGAAAGAAGTTCGTCTGACTGGTCTGGATGGTGAAGCCATTGGCATCACCTCCATTCAGGATGCGCTGAACTTGGCCCTTGAGGCTGGAGTGGATCTGGTCGAGATCAGTCCGAACGCTGAGCCGCCCGTTTGCCGGATCATGGATTACGGCAAATTCCTCTACGAAAAGAGCAAGACCACCAAAGAACAGAAGAAAAAGCAGAAAGTCGTCCAGGTCAAGGAAATCAAATTCCGTCCTGGCACCGACGAAGGCGACTATCAGGTAAAACTACGCAACCTGGTTCGCTTTCTGGAAGACGGGGACAAGGCAAAGGTCACCCTGCGCTTCCGTGGTCGTGAAATGGCCCACCAGGATCTTGGTATCAAGGTTCTCGAGCGCGTCAAGAACGATCTGGAAGAGCTGGCCGTAGTCGAATCGTTCCCGAAAGTCGAAGGCCGTCAAGCTGTGATGGTTCTCGCACCCAAGAAGAAATCTTAAGGCCCACAAGAAATTGACTCATGGGGCTGGCCCCATGAGTCGGTTCGCCTTGCGATTTTGTTGTCACTCACAATGCGGAGTATGAAATGCCGAAGATGAAAACCAACCGGGGCGCCGCAAAGCGCTTCAAGAAGACTGGCTCAGGTCGCTTCAAGTGCAAGCATAACCACCTGCGTCACATCCTGACCAAGAAGAGCAGTAAGCGTAAGCGTCAGCTGGGACCGAAGTTCTTTGTTTCTGCTGCCGACCACAAACGTGTTGTCGCTTGTCTGCCGTACGCATAAGGGGGGATGTGAAAAATGCCAAGAGTTAAACGTGGTGTGACCGCTCGCGCTCGTCACAAGAAAGTAATGAAAGCCGCCAAGGGTTACTACGGCGCCCGTTCCCGTGTCTACCGCGTAGCGGTACAAGCGGTAACCAAAGCTGGTCAGTATGCCTACCGTGACCGTCGCCAGAAGAAGCGTCAGTTCCGTCAACTGTGGATTGCACGTATCAACGCTGCAGCCCGTCAGAACGGCCTGTCCTACAGCCGTCTGATCGACGGTCTGAAGAAGGCTTCCATCGAGATCGATCGCAAGATCCTGTCCGATATCGCCGTTCACGACAAGCTGGCTTTCACCGCCCTGGTTGAAAAAGCTAAAGCAGCTCTGGTCTAATTCAGCTCTGTTATAAAAATAAAGGAGGCTCAGGCCTCCTTTTTTGTATCTGTAAAGTGATGATTTAATTGAAATTTATTGTTTTTGTGTCCACCATATGTCCACAGCTTTGGCAATATGGATAGTTGTCTGTAGTAGCAGCGGATTCAAAATCCGCCGTAGCAATACGTGTCGGTTCGAGTCCGACCCCGGGCACCATTTAGAATTCAATGACTTAAGGCTACCCAAGCGGGTGGCCTTATGTTTTTCTGCCACATAGTGGCGGCAAAGTGGCGGCAAAGTG
>NZ_JAGKRK010000053.1:0-4486 GCF_017939325.1 Aeromonas sp. MaB10011B
CCCTGAGCCCTTCACAACTATCCACGATGAGGAACAGGCGCTGGCGCCTGATGGCAAAGCGCGTCAGGTGACCCTGATTTAAGGCTGGCTATCCGATAGCACGATCAGTGTAAAAACCAGCAGTGTGAAAACAATCAAGGCGCCAGGCGAAGGCCAGCAAGACACTGCCGCAACTGGACGCCATGCATATGGACTTCGAACAGGATCGGTTGTCATTGATCGTCGAGGCTCTGGAAGAGCCCGGCACGATTGCCATAGAGGAAACGGCGCCGACGGCATAGTCGTTTAACGATGCAGATCGCGTAAAACAATCAAGGCGCTACACAGGCGCCTTGATTGTCTGGGTTGCAACCCATTGCCATCGTCGTCCAGCAGACCCCGCCGATAAACGCCGGCGCGGTGCTCAGGCCCCCGCATCTGCTCCAAAATGCGACATGTTCATGTAACCAGTATCGGCGTGGGGTTACAGGCGGCATATACTGGCCCCGCTTGAAGAGAGTCCCCGCCCGTATCAAGGAGTACGATTATGTCCCCCTCTTTAACTCCGCTCGGCGTATTAGCTGGTGCCCTGTTACTGCTGGTGGTCCAGAGTGCCGGGGCCGCCGACTGTACCTATCGCAAAGACAGCCTCGGTAATAACCGCTACCAGTGTGATGATGGCAATAGCGGCACCCTGCGCAAGGACAGTCTCGGCAACGTCAGGGATTCGCAAAGCGGCACCACCTGGCGCAAAGACTCTCTCGGCAATGTGCGCAGCAGCGAAGGCACCACTTACCGCAAAGATAGTCTAGGCAATGTACGGGTCAGCAATCCCAGCACCGGCGAGACCGTCACCTGGCGTAAAGATAGCCTCGGCAACCTGCGGTCCTCCAATGGCACAACTTGTCGCACCAACTCCTTGGGGCAAGTTAGATGTGATGGGCAGAGCACACCGCCAGCAGTGTTGGGCGCAAAGTGAACCCAGACTGTGGTTCTGATCTATTAGACCGCCATGATGAATCGCTGACGCAGCGTACATCTTGGCCAAATAGTAGAAATGATCGATTTGGTGATCTGGCTTCATAGAGCTACCGTGCTCTCAGGCTTAGAATAACACTCTTTTTGATAGCATGAACTGAGCGCCGTTAGGGTCAATAGAGCATTTATGAATAGCGAAGAAGGTGCCAGTTGGCCTTCCCGTACTGCGGATTGTCTGAAATGGCACTGACTCGATTTTTTTACCCCTAACTCTCTGTTAATCTGAGCGTTTTGTGCTAGGTGCCTGCTTACTATGTCTATCGATTACTACAACCAACACGCCGATAGCTTCGTCGAAGGCACGCTGTCGGTCGATATGCAGCCGCTTTACCAGCGCTTCCTGCCTCTGCTCGCTCCCGGCGCTCATATCGTCGATGCGGGCTGCGGCTCTGGTCGGGACAGTCTCTACTTCCGAGAGCAGGGCTTTCAGGTCACTGCGTTCGATGCCAGCGCGGAGCTGGCCCTGCGCGCCGAGCGCCTGCTTGGTCAGCCGGTGCAACTGTGCCGTTTCGATCAGTTCGTGGCTCCCGCGCCGGTCGATGCCATCTGGGCCTGTGCCAGTCTGCTGCATGTTCCCCGTGCCGAATTGGATGCCGTAATGGTCCATCTGTGCCAGCAACTCGCCGACGGTGGTCTGCTCTATTGCTCGTTCAAATATGGGGTAGACGAGACCGAGCGCGATGGCCGAGCCTTCACCCAGTTGGATGAGGCGGGGCTGCAAGCCCTGATAACGCCGTTGCCGCTGAGCGAGGTCGAGATCTGGCAGACTGCGGATCGACGCCCCGGCCGCGAGCAGGAGTGTTGGCTTAACGCCATCGTGCGCAAGGTCGGGTCATGAGTGCACCCGTGCTCATCAGCGGGGGAGAGGCGGGGGATCCGGAGTTCAACGATCCCCTGTTGCCACATCTGCTGGACGCCATCGCCCGTTGTGGCGAGGGTAGCCGCATTGAGTTGTGTGTCTCCTTTATTCGCCAAAGCGGGCTGGTGTTGTTGCGCGGTGCCCTGCACGAGGCGCTGGCGCGAGGAGCACGGCTTCGGGTGATCACCTCGGACTATCTGGAGGTGACCCAGCCGGTGGCGCTGCGCGAGTTGCTCAAATTTGATCCCGCTCGCTCTTGCGCGCTGATCTACCAGAGTCAGGGCAATCGCGGTTTTCACCTCAAGTCCTATCTGTTTGTCCAGCACGCAGCCCAGTACCTAGGCCAGCAAGTTGGCCAGGAAGGGTCGCCAGCGGTGCTCGGTGGTCAGGCGTTTCTCGGCTCCAGCAATATCTCTGCCGCCGCCCTTACCGAGTCGCTGGAGTGGAACTGGTCGCTCAGAGCTGAGCCGAGCGGACCCAGCGAGCCGCATCACAGCCTGCGTCAGCTCGCGGCTCAAATCGAGCGGCTGGCGCAAGACGCGCGGGTCGTGCTCCTTACCCACGACTGGATAGATGGCTACCTCGCTCGCTATCGGCAGAGCGCGCTGCGGGAGTTGCGGGTGCTCACCGGGGATCATCGCAGCAGCGCCGAGCAGCTGCGTGAAGCCCCCATCCCCAACAGCGTGCAGCAAGAGGCGCTGATGGCGCTGCAAGCCGCGCGGGCACAGGGGCATAAACGGGGCGTGGTGGTCATGGCGACCGGCCTTGGTAAGACTTGGCTCGCGGCTTTTGATGTGCGCCAGATGCAGGCGGCCCGCCTGCTGTTTGTTGCCCATCGGGAGGAGATCCTGACCCAAGCGCGCCAGACCTTCTTGCACATGGCGCCGCAGGCAAATTCTGGCCTCTATCACGGTCAGCAGCAGGATGAGGCCGACTGGTTGTTTGCCTCCATCCAGACGCTGGGCAAGAGTCGGCATCTGCTGCGCTTTGCACCGGATCACTTCGATTACGTGGTGGTCGATGAGTTTCATCATGCCGCCTCACCCTCCTACCGGCGCTTGCTAAACCACTTCAAGCCCCGCTTCCTGCTCGGGCTGACCGCGACCCCTGACCGCACCGATCAGGCCGATATTCTGGCGCTGTGCGACAACAATCTCGTCTTTGAACGGGGGCTGGCGCTCGCCATTGAGCAAAAGATGCTGGTGCCGCTCACCTATCACGGCATTTTGGATGACACTATCGACTATGCCGCGCTGCCTTGGCGCAACGGTCAGTTTGACCCCCATGCGCTGGAGAGTGCCTTCGCCAGTCAGAAGCGGGCTCAGCACGCCCTTAGCCAGTGGCGACGTTTACGCCAGCAGCGCACGCTGGCCTTCTGCATCTCGACCCGTCATGCCGATTTTATGGCCAGCGTCTTCCAGCAAGCCGGAGTGCGGGCGGTAGCCGTCTATGCGGGCTCCCGTCAGGGGCGACAAGCCGCCCAGGAGCAATTGGCCGCCGCCGAGCTCGATATCATCTTCTCGGTAGATTTGTTCAACGAAGGCACCGACTTGCCCGCCATCGATACCGTGCTGATGCTGCGTCCCACCGAGTCGCGCATCGTGTTCCTGCAACAGTTGGGGCGGGGCTTGCGCCTCTATCAAGGCAAAGAACGCTTGGTGGTGATCGATCTGGTGGGCAATCACAAGGCGTGTCTCTACAAGCCTCAGCTGCTGCAAACGCAATTGACCTACTCGCCAACGCACGCAAACAGGGCGATGACGCTGGCGGCAGGTTGTTTTATCAATCTGGATCCCAAGCTGCTTCCGTTGCTAGCGCTGTTAAAAAGGCAGCAGCAACCGACTCTGCTTGAGACCTATCAGATCCTCAAGGAGTACCTCGGTTATCGTCCCACTGCGCGGCAAACCTGGGTTGCCCGGCTGGGTGAGCAACTGCGTTTCGATACCCAAAAACAGGGGGGCTGGTTTGAGCTGCTCGCCCAAGCGGGCGATCTGGGGGAGGAGGAGCTGCGCGTGCTGAACCGGCACGGCGACTTTCTGCGTGCGGGGGTGGAGAACACCGCGCTCAACAAGAGCTTCAAGTTGATCCTGCTATTGGCCTTGCTCGAACTCGACGGTCTGCGTGAGCCACCCACCTTGGCAGCGCTGGCCAGCCACTCCCGTTACCTGTTCGAGCGGCATCCCGAGCTGGCCCGTCTCGATCTGCCGGCCAAGCAGCAAGCCCTGAGCGCCGACAGCCCGGCTTGGCTCAGTTACTGGAAGAGCAATCCGATCAAGTTCAGCAGTGGCGGCAATCCAGGCGCCAAGGGGGAGTACTGGTTCGAGGTAAGGGAGGATCGCTTCTGCCCACGCTTCGCGGTGAGTGAGGAGGATATCGATCCTCTGCATCGCATGGTGCAAGAGCTGCTGGACTTGCGTCTGGCCCAATATCAGCAGCGCAAAATCGCATCGGCAGCCGCCATTTCCCCTGAGCCCTTCACAACTATCCACGATGAGGAACAGGCGCTGGCGCCTGATGGCAAAGCGCGTCAGGTGACCCTGATTTAAGGCTGGCTATCCGATAGCACGATCAGTGTAAAAACCAGCAGTGTGAAAACAATCAAGGCGCCAG
>NZ_JAGKRK010000054.1:0-1722 GCF_017939325.1 Aeromonas sp. MaB10011B
CCGACATTCCGCACCTGATTTAGGAATAAATTTGCCGATAGCGCTCACCCAATACCTCCAAAATGATCTGCTGGTCTCCTGTTAGCTCCGTTACTTGTGGCGGAGCTTCTCCCAGTCGATATTCATGGATGCCACCAAAGCGCAAAAAGATCCAACGGGCCGTCGGCTGCTGGGTCGGTTTCTTTTTCATATCCGCCACACTGCGATTCTGCTCCACTAATCCCTGCCGGATCCGGTGCTCCAACGCTGCGTAAATCATCAGGCTACAGGTCATCACCATGAGCAACGCTTCAATCCGCTCCGGCTTTTTCAGGTACAGTGAGGAGGTTAAAAACTCCGGGCTCTTGAGAAAACGAAAGCCCCGTTCGACATTCTGCTGCGCTTTATAGGTGGCCAAAAGTTCGGCCATGGTCAGCGTATCGCTGTGGTCATTGGTCGCCAGGATGAACACCCCGGTCTGGTTGTGGGCCTCTTCAACGCAAGCCAGGCTAGTTGCCGCCAACCCAGTGATTTGAAACTGATGGCCAATTGGCTCTTCGCCACGCTTGGGTCTGCCACGTCCTGTATAAACGGGTTCACCTACCACTTCGGCATCCAGTTGCAGCAGCATCAAGCTGGCGGTAAAACAGCTCAACTCAGCTTGGGCATCCGCCTCACAAGCAAAGCGTCGGGCACACAATTTGGCGAAGGCTTTGAGCTCGCGGGTACTGTCTTTGAGCAGGTTTTTGGCCAATGTCTGCTGCTCGCGGTGGCTGGCTTGTTCGCTGCGCACCAGCAACCAACGTTGCGCGACCCCGGCATAATTCGCGTGTTGCCAACGGCCATGATAGCCATTGCCCAGAGCGGTCAGCGGTTGTGCACCTATGGTTGCCACGGCCTGCTTTGCCTCATTGAGAGTGACGGGCACCCGGGTCACAAATAGTTGCTGCTGTTGCGCCAGTAATTGCAAGGTATCGGCGCAGTACAGTGCGGCATCGCCGACCAGATAACGGCACTCCTGCGCGGCCTTGAGACTGCTCAAATGGCGACGAACGGTCTGGGCAAAGGCTTTGGTGTCATTACTATTGCCGCTCAGGGCCTGCATATAGACAGGTAGGCCGGCCTGATTTTCACAGATGAGCTCAAGGATCACTTGATTCAGCTCTGGCCGGTGATCACGACTATAACCACGCACCAGTTGCAGCTTACCGACCAGATCCCCATCGGCACAGTCATAGGCGCCATCGACGTGGAAGCTGGTAATATCGAGGTGCACTGCGGTGCTTTTGAGCCCCAGCCGCTCGACAACTTGCGCCGCCATCACCTGATACAAGGCGCTGACATCGGCCTCAAAGAGGGCATCGAGACAGCGACCGAGCACATCATCATTGAGGTCATCAGCACAGATCCCGGGGCCAATCAGGCGCTCAACCGGCTTGTTAGCGAAGAATTGCGGGAACATGTGCAGGGTGCTGCTGTGAAAGCCGAGGCCGTTCACTATCATGGCGACCAAGGCTTCACCATGTGAGACCTTGAAAGGCGGGGTTTTGGGGAGCAAGGCATCGATCATGCGGGCAATGCCCAGTTCCTGGCAGAGTGCGGCGACCAAACCAAGGTGATCGAGGTTACGGATCGAGATAGCGGGTGCGGCCATGATGATCTACCTGCAAAAGAGAGTAATAGATCAGAACGGCCGATCGCCGTCAAGCACTGAAAATAGCAAAATCAGGTGCGGAATGACGG
>NZ_JAGKRK010000055.1:0-61198 GCF_017939325.1 Aeromonas sp. MaB10011B
TGCGCTTTGGTGGCATCCATGAATATCGACTGGGAGAAGCTCCGCCACAAGTAACGGAGCTAACAGGAGACCAGCAGATCATTTTGGAGGTATTGGGTGAGCGCTATCGGCAAATTTATTCCTAAATCAGGTGCGGAATGTCGGATTCATGCCAAGCTCCCGTGCCACCAGCATGGCGATGAAGGCCACGCTCAGGCTGTGTTGCAGCAGGGTATCCGTGTTCTGGCTGCGGATGAGGTGCAGACCGAGCGGCCCCTGGTGTTCTGCCAGACGGGCGGCGGTGCTGCGCACTATCTGCGCAGTATTGGCCAGGCCTTCGTCCGGTTTGAGGTTGAGGGCGCCAAGGGCGTCGCGAAGATCTGACAGGGATTGACCGAACGCCTTGTCCGCGATGCGAAGGGAGCGCCTGAACGCCTTTTCGTCGAAGGTGGGGCCCTCAGAAGAGGGGGCGGTATCCCCGGTGTCGCTCATCTCAAGAGAGGGAACGGGTTCGGCCCGCAGCAGGGGCTCTACCGGCAGATCGCTCTTGTCGGGATCCACCATCAGCAGGGTCAGGTCGAGGTGGCGGATGATGTCGAGCTGCTGCTGGTCCTTGATTTTGAAGGCGTTGAACATGAAAGGGTGGCTCGTCCATCCCGTGGGAAGATGGATGTAGTGGCCGACTCTCAACTGCTCGATGGAGGCCTGTATCAGCGCCATGGACTAGCTCTTCTGTCGAATTTGCCTATCAACAAGCTAGCAAAATTAAACAGATAGACAAACAAAAAAGCCCGCGCATGTGCGCGGGCTCTTGTCATCCGTGGCGTTTATCAGGCCTTGGATTTTTTCTTGTTGTCCACCTTGGTGTCGACCTTGGCTGCAACCGGGGCGGCAGCAGGGGCTTCCTCGATGAAGGGACGGCCGTAGTAGGTGTCCATCAGGATGGCTTTCAGCTCGGTGATCAGCGGGTAGCGCGGGTTGGCGCCGGTGCACTGGTCATCGAAGGCTTCCAGGGCCAGCTGGTCTACCTTGGCCAGGAAGTCCGCTTCGTTCACGCCGGCTTCGCGGATGGAGGCCGGGATCCCCAGGGTGGCCTTCAGCTCGTCCAGCCAGGTCAGCAGCTTCTCGATCTTGGCGGCGGTACGGTCACCGGCAGCGGTCAGGCCCAGGTGGTCAGCCACTTCGGCGTAGCGACGGCGAGCCTGCGGACGGTCGTACTGGGAGAACGCGGTCTGCTTGGTCGGGTTGTCGTTCGCGTTGTAGCGGATGACGTTGCTGATCAGCAGGGCGTTGGCCAGACCGTGGGGGATGTGGAACTCCGCACCCAGTTTGTGGGCCATGGAGTGGCACACACCCAGGAAGGCGTTGGCAAACGCGATACCAGCGATGGTGGCGGCGTTGTGCACCTTCTCGCGGGCAACCGGGTCGTTGGCGCCGTTGATGTAGCTGGAGGGCAGGTAGTCCTTCAGCAGTTTCAGGGCTTGTAGCGCCTGACCGTCGGAGTATTCGTTGGCCAGCACGGAGACATAGGCTTCCATGGCGTGGGTCACTGCGTCGATACCACCGAAGGCACACAGGGATTTGGGCATGCCCATCACCAGGTTGGCATCCACGATGGCCATGTTCGGGGTCAGCTCGTAGTCGGCCAGCGGGTACTTCATGCCGGTGGCGTCGTCGGTCACGACCGCAAACGGGGTCACTTCAGAACCGGTACCGGACGTGGTGGTGATACAGACCAGTTCGGCCTTCACGCCCATTTTCGGGAACTTGTAGATACGCTTGCGGATGTCCATGAAGCGCATGGCCAGGTCTTCGAACGCGGTGTCCGGGTGCTCGTACATGACCCACATGATCTTGGCGGCATCCATGGGTGAACCACCACCCAGGGCGACGATCACGTCCGGCTTGAAGGAGTTGGCCATCTCGGCGCCCTTGCGGACCACGGACAGGGTGGGGTCGGCTTCCACTTCGTAGAAGATCTCCACTTCCATGTTCAGCTTCTTGAGCAGGCGAACCACTTCATCGGCATAGCCGTTGTTGAACAGGAAGCGGTCGGTCACCACCATGGCGCGCTTCTTGCCTTCCAGGTCGCCCAGGGCGATCGGCAGGGAACCACGACGGAAGTAGATGGATTTCGGAAGTTTGTGCCACAGCATATTTTCTGCCCGTTTTGCGACTGTCTTCTTGTTGATCAAGTGCTTGGGTCCGACGTTCTCGGAGATGGAGTTACCACTCCAGGAGCCGCAACCCAGGGTCAGGGACGGGGCCAGCGCGAAGTTGTACAGGTCACCGATACCACCCTGGGTGGAGGGGGTGTTGATGAGGATACGGGCGGTCTTCATCTTGTCGCCGAAGTACTTGATGCGGTCGGCATTGCGATCCTGGTCGGTATAGAGACCGGAGGTGTGGCCGATACCACCGATGTTGACCATGTCGCAGGCCATTTCGACGGCTTCTTCGAAGTTCTTGGCACGGAACATACCCAGCGTCGGGGAGAGTTTCTCGTGAGCGAACTCGTCTTCTGCGCAGAGTTCCAGACCTTCACCGATGAGGATCTTGGTGGTGGCAGGCACGGTCACACCGGCCATGGCGGCGATCTTGGTGGCCGGCTGGCCCACGATGTCGGCGTTCAGGGCGCCGTTGATCAGCAGCACTTTACGCACCTTGTCCGCTTCGTCCTTGGAGAGGATGTAGCCGGCGTGGGTCGCGAAACGCTCCTTGACCTGGTTGTAGATGGAGTCGACCACGATGACAGCCTGCTCGGAGGCACAGACCACGCCGTTGTCGAAGGTCTTGGACATCAGGATGGAGGCGACGGCACGCTTCACGTCGGCGGTTTCGTCGATGACGATGGGCACGTTGCCCGCACCCACGCCGATGGCGGGTTTGCCGGAGGAGTAGGCGGCCTTCACCATGCCCGGGCCACCAGTGGCCAGGATCAGGTTGATGTCGTCGTGACGCATCAGGGCATTGGAGAGTTCGACGGAGGGTTGATCAATCCAGCCGATGATGTCTTTCGGCGCACCGGCAGCCACGGCTGCATCCAGTACCAGCTTGGCAGCGGTATTGGTGGAGTTCTTGGCGCGGGGGTGCGGGGAGAAGATGATGGCATTGCGGGTCTTCAGGGAGATGAGGGCCTTGAAGATCGCAGTGGAAGTCGGGTTGGTGGTCGGTACGATACCGCAGATGATGCCTACCGGCTCGGCGATGGTGATGGTGCCCATCTCGTCGTCCTGGCTCAGGATGCCGCAGGTCTTTTCATCTTTATAGGCGTTGTAGATGTATTCGGAGGCGAAGTGGTTCTTGATAACCTTGTCTTCGATGATACCCATACCGGATTCAGCCACGGCCATCTGGGCCAGGGGGATACGGGCGTTGCTGGCGGCCAGGGCGGCGGCACGGAAGACCTTGTCTACCTGCTCTTGCGAGAAGCTGGCGAATTGACGCTGTGCTTCTTTGACGCGGGCAACCAGTGCATCCAGTTCAGCCAAATTGGTTACTGCCATGTTTATCTCCTGATGATTTGAAAACTGTTTAGTAAGACCTTGGCAATGCCCGGCAATTATAGCCACCTTGTCAAGGCGAGAATCACCATAACGGGGTATTTACATGCCTTAGTAAACTGTTTTCTGGCTCGATTATAGGGTCGGGATGTGTCAGAAAAGATTGATCTGGATCATATGTAACAAAAGAACAAAAGAAATTTTGTTTCACCCCTTGTCGCACCACTATGTTACGGGAGTGTGTCATCCTTTCTTGGCATCACGAGCTGCTGTCACGCGCCCTTGGAATATCTGCTCTGGGAAGGGGATCCGATGAATTCTCGCCTTGACCGGGATGGGGGGAGGTGGCATTGCCGTGATGGCGGCAGAACGCCCAGCCCCCTGACGTTTCATTTATGTTGAGAAAGGGGTTGTTGTTTTCATCCAGTCGCCCTGGCGAAACAGCACATCTGGCGGTGGCAGGGAGCTTGTCACCTCTTCACAGCCGGCCCCACTGGCGCCGCACCAGGGTGAGAAAGGCCAAAATCGGGGTCACAGGAGCGGGTGGGGGCGGCAAGCAGGCGTGGTGAGAAGCAAGGGTGCCATTTGCCGAAAATATCGTTTCTTGGCTGAGGGTTGATATAACGCGATGCCATGGCACCCGGCGATGTTAATGGCGGCCTCTCTCCCTTAACAACCCGATATGTTGAATTTTGTCGCTACATTAGCGGAACTAACTGAAAAGCCCCGGTAAGGGTGAGATTATTTGATTGGAGAAGGGAAAAGCTATGGTGTAAATTTACGCGCAGTTTGGGGGCTGGCCCCTTGTGGCTCGTATTGGTTCTGGATGGCGCCTATGGCAGCAATAGACTTCTCTTTATACCTGAAATTTTTCGTCGGCCTGTTTGCGATCATCAACCCGCTGGGTCTGTTGCCGGTCTTTGTGAGCCTGACGGGCCACATGTCGCCGGAGGAGCGACGCAAGACCAACACCACCGCCCACATTGCCGTGATGATCATCCTGATGGTCTCCATGTGCATGGGACAGCTCATCCTCGACAGTTTCGGCATCTCCCTGGCATCGTTTCGCATTGCCGGTGGCTCGCTGATCACCCTGATCGCCTGGTCGATGCTGCAGGGCAAGCTGGGGGAGGTGAAGCACAACAAGCAGGAGAAGGGTGAACTGGCTGCGCGTGAATCCATTGCCGTGGTGCCCCTGGCACTGCCGCTGATGGCCGGACCCGGTGCCATCTCCTCTTCCATCGTCTATGCCAGCCAGAAGACCCTGCCCCAGATGGCCGGCATGTTCGTGGTGGTGGTGGCGTTTGCCTGCTGCTCCTGGCTCATCTTCCGCGCCGCTCCCCTGCTGTTCAAGCTGATGGGCAACACCGGCATCAACGTGGTGACCCGTATCATGGGTCTCATCATGATGTCCCTTGGCATCGAGATCATCGTGGCGGGCATCAAGGGAGTCTTCCCCGGTCTGGTGTGAGCCAGGTCCGTTTTTGTCGGAGCCGGTCCTTGTGACCGGCTTTTTATTGTTTCTTTTTTGTTGGTCATTTCCTAGAATCGAGCGGCATTGTACGAAAAATGACCGCTGCGGGATATTTAAATGCTGAATAAATGGTTTTAAGTTGTTTTTTTGACCATGAAAGCGGCCTGTTCCTGATGATATCTATTGCATTATCAGAATTGTCAGGGAATTATGCGGGCAGCGAGGTGTTTGTCTCGTGGATAACAAATGCATGGAATGTTCTTGTTGGAGTATGGAAATGACTCATAGAAAAACAATTATTAATACCCTTTTATTGACTGCACTTTTCGGTGGCGCCACCCTGGCTCACGCCGCCGATGTCCCCGCCGGTACCAAGCTTGCTCCCGAGCAAACCCTGGTGAAAGGCAATGGTTCCGAACCCGCCACCCTGGATCCCCAGAAAGTGGAAGGTACCCCCGAATCCAACGTATTGCGTGACCTGTTCGAAGGTCTCGTCTCCTCCGGCCCCAAGGGCGAAACCCTGCCCGGCGTCGCCGAGTCCTGGGAAACCAAGGACAACAAACACTACGTGTTCCACCTGCGCAAGGATGCCAAGTGGTCCAACGGGGATCCCGTCACCGCTCATGACTTCGTCTTTGCCTTCCAGCGCGCGGTGGATCCCAAGACGGCCTCTCCCTACTCCTGGTACATGGAGATCCCGACCATCATCAATGCCTCCGACATCATCGCGGGCAAGAAGCCGGCCGACACCCTGGGCGTGAAGGCGGTGGACGATCACACCTTCGAGGTGCAGCTGGAGAAGGCGGTGCCTTACTTCGTCAGCATGCTCTCCCACACCACCACCTATCCGGTCCCGAAGAAGGTGATCGAGAAGTTCGGTGACAAGTGGACCCAGCCCGGCAACATGGTATCCAACGGCGCCTACGTGCTGAAGGACTGGGTGGTCAACGAGCGCGTCGACGTCGAGCGCAACCCCAACTACTGGAACAACGGCAAGACCGTCATCAACAAGGTGACCTACCTGCCCATCCAGTCCACCAACGCCGAGCTGAACCGCTATCTGGCTGGCGAAGTGGATCTGACCTACAACATGCCCATCGAACGCTTCAAGCAGATGAAGAAAGAGCTGCCGGACGAAGTAAAGGTCAGCGGCTATGTGGGCACCTACTACTACCAGTACAACTTCAAGCACAAGCCGTTTGACGACGTGCGGGTGCGTACCGCCCTCTCCTATGCCATCGATCGCAACGTGATCGCCGACAAGGTGATGGGCAAGGGTGAAACCCCGGGCTACACGCTCGTGCCTGATTTTGTAGATGGCTTCAAGCCGGTGGCGCCGGCCTGGTCCAAGCTGACCCAGGCAGAGCGCGATACCAAGGCGAAAGAGCTGCTGACCGAAGCCGGTTACGGCCCGGGCAAGCCGCTCAAGTTCGAGCTGCTCTACAACACCGACGACAACCACAAAAAGGTGGCCGTGGCCGTCGCCTCCATGTGGAAGAAGCTCGGCGTGCAGGTGAGCCTGGTGAACCAGGAGTGGAAGACCTACCTGGAGACCAAGAAGCAGGGTAACTTCGACGTGGGCCGCGCCGGCTGGATTGCGGACTACAACGAAGCCTCCTCCATGCTGGATCTGATGCAGACCACCCACGGCAACAACGACGGCAAATACTCCAACCCGACGTTCGACAAGCTGATGAGCGAGTCCCGCAACCAGGTGGATGCCGAGGCGCGCAACAAGCTCTATGTCCAGGCCGAAGAGATCCTGGCCAAGGACATGCCGATCGCCCCCATCTATCAGTACGTGACCTCCCGCATGGTCAAGCCCTACGTGGGCGGCTACCCGGCCAACCCGCTGGACAACATCTACAGCAAAGACATGTACATCGTTGCTCACTGAGTAAAGAAACAAGTCGCATAACAAGCAGGGCCCGCCAGACGGCGGGCCTTTATTACAACCGCGACCCTTTGGAAGCAGTACAGGACAGGAAATGTCTATGTTGAAATTCATCCTTAAACGTCTACTGGAAGCGATCCCGACTCTGCTGGTCTTGATCACCGTCTCCTTCTTCATGATGCGCTTCGCCCCGGGTAACCCCTTCACCAGCGAACGCGCCCTGCCGCCGGAAGTCCTGGCCAACATCGAAGCCAAATATGGCCTGGACAAGCCCATCGGCATGCAATACCTCACTTACCTCGGCAACCTGGTCCAGGGGGATCTGGGGCCTTCCTTCAAATACAAGGACTTCACCGTCAATGATCTGGTGAGCCAGGCCCTGCCTGTCTCCGCCAAGATAGGCTCGGTCGCCTTCCTGCTGGCAGTGACCCTGGGGGTCACCTTCGGCACCATTGCTGCCCTGAAACAGAACACCCTCATCGACTACCTGTTGATGTCGTCGGCCATGGCCGGGGTGGTGATACCCGGCTTCGTGCTGGCACCGCTGCTGGTGCTCTTCTTCAGTATCTATCTGGGCTGGTTCCCGGCGGGAGGCTGGCAGGGGGGCGGCGCCCAGTTCATGGTACTGCCGGTATTCGGCATGATGATGTACTACATCTCGGCCATCTCCCGCATCATGCGCGGCAGCATGATCGAGACCATGAACTCCAACTTCATCCGTACCGCCCGCGCCAAGGGGCTGCCCCTGCGCCACATCATCCTCAAGCACGCGCTGCGCCCGGCCATGCTGCCGGTGGTCTCCTACCTGGGACCGGCCTTCGTGGGCATCATCACCGGCTCCGTGGTCATCGAGACCATCTTCGGCCTGCCGGGGATCGGCCAGCTGTTCGTCAACGGTGCCCTCAACCGTGATTACTCCATGGTGCTCGGTCTGACCATTCTGGTCGGCGCCCTCACCATCACCTTTAACGCCGTGGTCGATATTCTCTATGCCGTCATCGATCCCAAGATCCGTTACTAAGCCGGGAGTTCATCATGGTAGTCACAACTGAAAAGCGCGAAGCCGTCGAGGCGTTCGCCCAGAAAGTGGAAGTGGTGGAAGGACGCTCCCTGTGGAAGGATGCCCGTCGACGTTTCCTGCGCAACAAGGCGGCCCTGACCAGCCTCATCATCCTGACCATCATCGGTCTGGCGGTGATCGTGGGGCCACATCTGTCCCAATACACCTTCGATGACCCGGACTGGGGGGCCATGCAGAGTGCCCCGGACATGGAGACCGGCCACTGGTTCGGCACCGACAGCCTGGGGCGCGACCTGTTCGTGCGTACCCTGCTCGGCGGACGCATCTCCCTGATGGTCGGCATCATGGGGGCCCTGGTGGCCGTCATCATCGGCACCCTCTACGGCGCCGCGTCCGGCTTCATCGGTGGTCGCGTCGACAGCCTGATGATGCGCGTGCTTGAGATCCTCAACGCCTTCCCCTTCATGTTCTTCGTGATCATGCTGGTGACCTTCTTCGGTCGCAACCTGGCCCTCATTTTCCTCGCCATCGGGGCGGTGAGCTGGCTCGACATGGCGCGGATCGTGCGCGGCCAGACCCTGAGTCTCAAGAGCAAGGAGTTCATCGAGGCGGCCCACGTCTGCGGCGTCTCCAAGTGGAAGATCATCACCCGTCATATCGTGCCCAACGTGCTCGGCATAGTGGCGGTTTACGCCACCCTGCTGGTGCCGGGGATGATCATGTTCGAATCCTTCCTGAGCTTCCTGGGTCTGGGCGTGCAAGAGCCCATGACCAGCTGGGGCGCCCTGCTGGATGAAGGCTCCAAGTCGATGGAAGTGGCCATCTGGCAACTCCTGTTCCCCGCCGGTTTCATGGTGGTGACCCTGTTCTGCTTCAACTTCCTCGGGGATGGTCTGCGTGATGCCCTGGATCCCAAGGATCGCTGATACCCAGGGACCGGCAAGACGCCAAGGGGCCATCAGACCCGTTCAGGGAACGCACCGCGTTCACCACGGGCAGGCCCCCATCACGACAGCGCGATAAGGAGTACTGAGATGAAATTACTGGATGTGAAAGATCTGCGGGTCGAGTTCAAGACCCCGGACGGCAATGTGGTGGCCGTCAACGACCTCAACTTTTCTCTTTCTGCCGGCGAAACCCTGGGGATCGTCGGGGAGTCAGGCTCAGGCAAGTCCCAGACTGCCTTTGCCATCATGGGGCTGCTGGCCAAGAACGGTGTCATCACCGGCTCGGCCAAATTTCAGGGGGACGAGATCCTCAATCTGCCGGAGCACAAGCTCAACAAGATCCGCTCCGAGAAGATCGCCATGATCTTCCAGGACCCCATGACGTCGCTGAACCCCTACATGAAGGTCAAGGATCAGCTGATGGAAGTGCTGATGCTGCACAAGGGGATGACCAAGGCTGCCGCCTTCGAGGAGTCGGTGCGCATGCTGGACGCGGTGAAGATCCCCGAGTCGCGCAAGCGGATGAACATGTACCCCCACGAGTTCTCCGGCGGCATGCGCCAGCGGGTGATGATCGCCATGGCGCTCCTGTGCCGGCCGCAGCTACTCATCGCCGACGAGCCGACCACGGCGCTGGACGTGACGGTACAGGCCCAGATCATGACCCTGATGAACGAGCTCAAGCGCGAGTTCAACACCGCCATCATCATGATCACCCATGATCTTGGCGTCGTGGCCGGCATCTGCGACAAGGTGCTGGTGATGTACGCAGGCCGGACCATGGAGTACGGCCGGGTCAACGATATCTTCTATCGCCCGAGCCACCCCTATACCGAAGGCTTGCTGCGCGCCATTCCCCGCCTCGACACCGAGGGGGAAGAGCTACCCACCATTCCGGGCAATCCGCCCAACCTGCTGCGTTTGCCCACCGGCTGCCCCTTCCAGGAGCGTTGCCACCGGGTGAGCGAGATTTGTGGCCAGCAATCGCCGATCCTGACGCCGTTCAACGACGGCCGGGAGCGGGCGTGCCACTGGGTATCGGATGCCATGATCAAGGGAGTGAACTAAATGGGTACTGACAAGAAACTGCTGCTGGAAGTGTCCGACCTCAAGGTTCACTTCCATATCAAGAGTGACAAGGCCTGGCCCTGGGCCAAGCCCTCCGCCCTGAAGGCGGTGGACGGGGTGACCCTGCGCCTCTACGAAGGGGAGACCCTGGGCGTAGTGGGGGAGTCCGGTTGCGGCAAATCCACCTTCGCCCGTGCCCTCATCGGCCTGGTACCGGCCACTGACGGCAAGGTGGTGTGGCTTGGGCAGGACTTGACCAAGCTCGAGCAGAACGCCCTGCGGGAGAAGCGCAAGGAGATCCAGATGATCTTCCAGGACCCGCTGGCCTCCCTGAACCCCCGCATGACCATAGGGGACATCATCGCCGAGCCCCTCATCACCTTCTACCCTACCCTGCCAAGGGAAGAGGTGAAGGAGAAGGTGCGCGCCATGATGACCAAGGTGGGTCTGTTGCCGAACCTGGTGAACCGTTATCCCCATGAGTTCTCCGGCGGCCAGTGCCAGCGCATCGGCATCGCCCGGGCGCTCATCCTCGAGCCCAAGATGATCATCTGTGACGAGCCGGTCTCGGCGCTGGATGTCTCCATCCAGGCTCAGGTGGTGAACCTGCTCAAATCCCTGCAAAAGGAGATGGGTCTCTCCCTCATCTTCATCGCCCACGACCTCTCCGTGGTCAAACACATCTCCGATCGGGTGCTGGTGATGTACCTGGGCAACGCGGTGGAGCTGGGGACCGGCAAGGAGATCTTCGCCAATCCCCTGCACCCCTATACCAAGGCGCTGATGTCGGCGGTCCCCATCCCGGATCCGGATCTGGAGCGCAGCAAGGTCATCCAGATCCTAGAAGGGGACCTGCCATCCCCCATGAATCCGCCCTCCGGTTGCGTGTTCCGTACCCGCTGCCCGGTGGCAGGTCCGGAGTGCGCCAAGACCCGGCCCCAGCTCGAGGGCAACTTCGACCATGCGGTCTCCTGTCTCAAGGTGGATCCGCTCTGAGAACCTGTTAACGATCTTGCTGCGAGGCCGTGATCAAGGCTCATGCGCTGTTCGGAATCCTCATGTATTCATATACCTTCCGGTTCCTGCGCTGCTCTTTACCTTGTTGACGACCTCTCGCGACAGCTCGTAAACAGGTTTTAAGGAGAACCGTATCGAGAAGGGCGCGTGCTGGCGCCCTTTTTATTGCATGGGGGATAAGATGCCTCTTGGCGCCAGCGGTTGTCGCTGCTACTATCCGCCGCACAAGGGGAGTAACTTCTCGCCGGTTTGTCGTCATTACGGTGCACCCATATCCTGCAGTGCACCCGGCAGCCGGGCAGTCGATGTCAATCGGCTGTAAGTGAGACCTTGCCGAGAGGCAAGGTGTATCTGCTCCAAACGCGAACCCACTGCCTCCCGGCCGTGGGTTTTGTCGTTTTGGGAGAAGTGAACATGGGTGAATGGTGGATGTGGACCGGTTTCTTCAGCATAGTGCTGGTCCTGTTGTGGATTGATATCCGCTTTGTCGGTGGCGGCAAGGCGCACAAGGTGTCCCTGAAAGAGGCGGGCATCTGGTCTCTCATCTGGGTCAGCGTGGCGCTCCTGTTCAACCTGGCCATCTGGCTCTGGCTGGATCACAGTGCCGGGCGCGAGATCGCGAACCAGAAGGGGCTGGAGTTTCTCACCGGCTACCTCATCGAAAAGGCACTAGCGGTGGACAACGTCTTCGTCTGGCTGATGCTGTTCGGCTACTTCGCCATCCCGGCGGAGCTGCAGCGCCGGGTCCTGCTCTACGGGGTGCTGGGGGCCATCGTGATGCGCGCCGGCATGGTGTTCGCGGGCAGCTGGCTCATCGAGCAGTTCCACTGGATCCTCTACCTGTTCGGGGCCTTCCTGCTGCTGACCGGTGCCAAGATGCTGTGGGCGGCCGACAAGGAGCCGGATCTCGAGAACAATGCCCTGCTCGGTTGGATGCGTCGTCGCTTCAAGGTGACCGAGACGCTGGAGGGGGAGAAGTTCTTCGTCTGGCGTGACGGTGTGCGCTACGCGACCCCGCTGCTGCTCATCCTGGTGCTGGTGGAGGTGAGCGACCTCATCTTCGCGGTGGACAGTATCCCGGCCATCTTCGCGGTGACCACGGATCCCTTCATCGTGCTCACCTCCAACATCTTCGCCATCATGGGGCTGCGCGCCATGTACTTCCTGCTGGCCGGGGTGGCCGATCGCTTCGCCCTGCTCAAATACGGCCTGGCGCTGATCCTGATGTTCATCGGGGTCAAGATGTTGCTGCTCGATATCTTCAAGATACCGACCGGCATCGCCCTTGGCGTGGTGGCGCTGATCCTGCTGGCCTCCATGGGGCTGAGTCTGCTGATGACCCGCAAAAAGACGGCGTGAACGGCGCAGTAAAAAGGGCTCCCGAGGGAGCCCTTTTTCATGTCAGCAATTTGCTTAGCGCTTGATCTTCTTGGGGTTGGTGTAGCCCCAGACGGTGTACATGTCCGCCAAGAGGGCACCGTTGTACTCCTCCAGATCAGATTGTTTCACTTCGGCATCACCCTGGCGTCCGAACAGGACCACCTCGTCACCGGGTTTGATCCCCTTGATGTCGGTGACGTCCACCATGGTGGTGTTCATGGAAGTCTTGCCCACGACGGGGGCCTTCTGGCCATGGATCAGCACATAGGCCTTGTTGCTCATGGCGCGGCGGTAGCCGTCGGAGTAGCCCATCGGCAGGTTGGCCAGCAGGGAGTCGCGCTTGAGGGTGAAGGTGCGGTCATAGCCGACGGTGTTGCCCGCCGGGTAGTGGTTGACGGAGGCGACCTGGGTCTTGAACGCCATCACCTTCTTGTACTCGGTGTAGGAGGGAATGGTGTCGCCATAGATGATGCCGCCCGGGCGCACCATGTCAAAGTAGGCTTCCGGCACTTCCAGGGTGGCGAAGGAGTTGGCGGCGTGGATGGTGAGCTTGCTGCGATCCAGCTTGCCGGCGTCGATGAGCCACTGGTAGTCCAGCTTGAACTGGGCCAGCCCCAGCTTGACGTCCTCTTTCTCCTCCACCGGGAAGTGGGTCATGATGCCGACCGGGGTGATCCCCTTGAGCTTGAGCATGGCCAGGGCATCGGCCTTGGCATCGTCCTGGCGAAGATCGATGCCGTTGCGGCTCATGCCGGCGGAGTTCAGGCCGATGTGCACCGGGATGTTGGTGTGATGGCGCTGGGCGATGCCGGCGATCCCCTTGGCGCTCTCCAGGCTGCCGATGAGCTCCTCCAGCTTGTAGGGCAGGGCCTGCTCCACTTCATCCGGGGTGGCGGCACGCACCCGCATCAGGCGACCTTCGAAGCCCTTCTCGCGGGCAACACGTGCTTCTTCGTTGCTGGCGATGCCGATGCAGGGGATGCCTGCCTTGACCACCGAGGGGACCAGCAGGTCGATGCCGTGACCGTAGGCGTCCGCCTTCATGATGGCGCAGATCTGCGGGCCCTTGTCACCGAGGCGATTTTTCAGGGTCTGGATGTTGTGCTCGAAGGCACCGAGATCCACTTCCAGCCAGGCGTTGGCGGCGGTCTGTTCCTGACCGTTGCGGTGGTCGTCGGCGAGCGGCAGATAGGGGGCGGCGACCGCCTGGCCGGCCAGCAGGCCAAAGATCAGGGTCGCGAGCAGTGTTTTCTTGTGCATGGGGCAAGTCCTTTCTTATTGTCTTGAGTTGAGGCTGGGCTCATCGCTGAGGCGAGCTGCGGCATGGCTGGTCATAGCATGTTGCTATGCTAATGATATATTTCATTTTTTATCCAGATGCCGACTCTGGGAGTGTATCTCAACGGCGTCAATCGTGGCACGTGTTGCAGGAAGAAAATATGAAGCTGACGTTGCGGATTCCACCGCTGCTGCTGTTCGTCGTCATCGTGCTCGCCATGTGGCTGGGGCGGGGCGAGGGGAGGGCAGCGCCCCTGTGGCTGGTGCTGGTCGCCACGCTGTGGCTGGCGGGAGCCCTGCTGGGAGGCGGTGCGCTTCTGCATTTCTGGCAGCAGCGCACCACCGTGCACCCCCAGCGGCTGGAGAGCAGCCGGGTGCTGGTGACTCGGGGCGTCTATCGCATCAGCCGCAATCCCATGTACCTGGGGCTGCTCTGCTGGACCCTGGCGCTGGCGTGCTATCTGGGAGGCATGGCAGTGTGGCTCGGGCCGCTGCTGCTCTGGGGCTGGCTTACCCGCTTCCAGATCCTGGCTGAGGAGCAGGCGCTGCGGCGACAATTCGGCGATGCCTATGACGACTATTGCCGACAGGTCAGGCGCTGGTGCTGAGGCGGGCGTGCCCCATCAGGCATATGACAACGGCCCGCAGAGGCGGGCCGTTGTCATGGGGGTCAGGGGATCACGCCTTGGCGGTGTCCACCTCGCCGAGGGGGGCGGTCTCCCCCAGGCTGTCTTCGCTCTTGGCCACCACGCTCGCGGCGATGGCGTTGCCCAGCACGTTGGTGGCGGAGCGCCCCATGTCGAGGAAGTGGTCGATGCCGAGCAGCAGCAGGATGCCCGCTTCCGGGATGTGGAACTGGTTGAGGGTGGCGGCAATCACCACCAGGGAGGCGCGGGGCACCCCGGCCATTCCCTTGGAAGTAACCATCAGCAGCAGCAGCATGGTGATCTGCTGGGCCGTGGAGAGCTCGATGCCATAGGCCTGGGCGATGAACATCACCGCGAAGGTGCAGTACATCATGGAGCCGTCCAGGTTGAAGGAGTAGCCCATGGGGAGCACGAAGCTGGCGATGCGCTTGTCACAGCCAAATTTCTCCAGTCTGTCCAGGGTCTTGGGGTAGGCAGCCTCGGAGCTGGCGGTGGAGAAGGCCAGCAGGATGGGCTCGCGGATGAGGGCGAGCAGGGTCAGGATGCGGCGGCGGATGAAGAGGCTGCCCATGGCGATGAGCAGCAGCCAGAGGCAGCCGAGCGCCAGATAGAACTGGGCCATGAAGGTGCCATAGGTGGCGAGGATGCCGAGCCCCTCCTTGGCGACCATGGCGGCGATGGCGCCAAACACCGCGAACGGGGCGAAGTTCATCACGTAGCCGGTCACCTTGAGCATGATCTCGGCGCCGCTGGCCATCAGCTTGACCACGGGCTTGGCGTCGTCCCCCAGGGCGGCGGCGGCCAGCCCGAAGAAGAGGGAGAAGACCACGATCTGCAGGATCTCGTTGGTGGCCATCGCCTCGACCACGCTTTTCGGGATGGCGTGGGTCACGAAATCCTTGAGGGAGATGGCAGTGGCAACCACGCCGGAGCTGGCGCCGTCATCGGGCAGGGAGAGGGAGAGCCCCACCCCAGGTTGCATCAGGTGGACCATGACCAGCCCCAGGGTCAGGGACATCAGGGAGGCGAGCATGAACCAGCCCAGGGTCTTGACGCCGATGCGGCCCACGGTGCGGGTGTCGCCCATCTTGGCGATACCGACCACGAGCGTGGTGAACACCAGGGGGGCGATGATCATCTTGATGAGGCGCAGGAAGATGTCGGTCAGCAGGGTGATGTCATCGGCAAAGCCTGCGGCCTGTGCGGGCGCGAGCAGGCGATAACCCTGCCCGGTCACGATGCCAAGCAACATCGCAATGAGGATGGCAACGGTCAACTTGTTCATTTTCATGGGGGAGTTCCGGTTTCGATAGGTGCAATGCCTGTGCAGGCGGCGAGGGGCCGCCTCAGTCCTTTTTTGTGATCCGGGCGGTGGAATCCAGACAGCCGGTGTGCTGGAGCATGCCTAATCGCGAAGGGGAAATCCAGTGACTTGTTTCGGAGTTTTGCGCTGTTGTTAGCTGCATTTGATATGCATCTTGTGATTTATTTGTATTAATCGCTGTTTATTTTAATTTTTGCGAGATAAACGGCTTCCATGCTCTGTGCGTCCCGGGGGCTGGCCTCCAGGGTGAAGACGAGTAGGGCCGAGGTGCGATGTTCCACCTGCATGTCGTCCATGAAGGTGTCTGGCTCGTACTCGTCGAACCCGAATTGGGGGCGGGTCGGGGTGACCCTGACGGCATCCCGCGACAGGGTCAGCGTCTCGACCCGAATCCAGGGGTATCCCTTTGCCAGTGCCACCTCACCGGCCCGCTTGAGCACGTATTTGCGCGCCGTTTCCCTGTCCACCAGATCGTTGCCCACAAACTCCAGTTGCCAGCGGGCCGGGCCAAGCTGGGTCTGTGAAAAACCGGTCTGGCCATTCCAGAACGATTTTTCACTGTCATAGGCGGTGGCGCAGCCCGCGAGCTGGCCGACCAGCAGGGCGCTGAGGGCAAGGGTGCAGAAAGTACGAAGGGAAGGCAACATGATGCGGGCCGCTTGGCAAAGGGGGTTTTACTACAGCACAAAGGGGTTGGAGAGACAATCGCGGCGGAAGACCATAAAAGAAAAGGCCTTGTCGTCTGACAAGGCCTTTCTCGGGGAATTTGGTCGGTGTGAGAGGATTCGAACCTCCGACCCTCTACACCCCATGCAGATGCGCTACCTGGCTGCGCTACACACCGACGGAGTCAGCTCGGCTGACGGGGAGGGAGTTTATGGAGATGCCCCGACCCTGTCAACAGGGGAAATTCAGGTTCGAGATCGTTTGCCTGCTTTGCGAGCAACTTCGGATCAAAGTGCGACCAGTGGTGCATTTTGTCGGCACCTCACCGCTGTCTTGCAGGAAAAACGGCCACCCGGAGGTGGCCGTTTGGCGTGATGTTCTCAAGCCGAGATCAGCGGTTGAAGGTCAAGCGCTTGCCCAATACCTTGTCGGTGACCTGACCGTTCTGCCAGGCTATTTGCCCGTTGACCTGGGTCATCTCAAGCAGGGCGCGCTGGAAGCGGTCATCATCCAGATCAGCGGTTGAAGGTGAGTCGCTTGCCCAATACCTTGTCGGTGACTTGGCCGTTCTGCCAGGCTATTTGCCCGTTCACCAGGGTCATCTCGATGGTGCTCTGGAAGCGGTAGCCGTTGAACGGGGACCAGCCGCACAGGTAGAGCAGGTTGCTGTCGGTGACCACGTAGGGCTTGCCGAGATCCAGCAGCACCAGGTCGGCGAAGTAGCCTTCCCGAATGTAGCCGCGATCCTGCACCTGGAAGCGCTCGGCCACCGCATGGGAGGTCTTCTTGACGATGGTTTCCAGGCTGAAGACCCCGTTGTGGTAGAGCTCCAGCAGCGCCTGCAGGGAGTGCTGCACCAGGGGCACGCCGGACGGCGCCTTGAAGTAGCTGTTCTGCTTCTCTTCCCAGGTGTGGGGGGCGTGGTCGGTGGCGATGATGTCGAGCACGTCGCTGCGTACCGCATCCAGCAGGGCGTGCTGGTCGGCAGCGCTCTTCACCGCCGGGTTGCACTTGATCTGGCTGCCCAGGGTGTCGTAGTCCGCCTCGTTGAAGAAGAGGTGGTGTACGCACACTTCGGCGGTGATGTTCTTGTCCTTGAGATCCTTCAGATCCGGGGTGGCGGTAAAGAGCGAGAGCTCTTTCGCCGTGGTCAGGTGCAGCACGTGCAGCTTGGCGCCGTACTGCTTGGCCAGGGAGACCGCCATGCTGGAGGATTTGTAGCAGGCGTCCGCGCTGCGGATGCGGCCGTGCTCGCGCATGGGCACGTCTTCGCCCCACTTGGCGCGAGCTTCGTCTTCCAGCACCTTGATGGACGGGGTGTCCTCGCAGTGGGTGACGATCATTACCGGGCTCTCGCGGAAGATGGCTGCCAGGGTCTCCTGGTTGTCCACCAGCATGTTGCCGGTGGAGGCCCCCATGAAGATCTTGATGCCGCAGGACTGCTTGGGATCGAGTTTCTTGATCTCTTCCAGGTTGTCGTTGGTGGCACCCAGGTAGAAGCTGTAGTTGGCGGCGGCGGAGTTGGCGGCGATCTGGTATTTGGCTTCGAGGGCGTCGATGGTGGTGGTCTGGGGATTGACGTTGGGCATTTCCATGAAGCTGGTGGTGCCACCGGCCACGGCGGCCCGGGATTCACTGGCGATGGTTCCCTTGTGGGTCAGGCCGGGTTCCCGGAAGTGGACCTGATCGTCGATCATCCCGGGGATGAGGTGACGGCCTGCGGCATCGATCACCACGGCATCGGGGGCGCTGATGTCCGGGGCGATGCGGGCGATCCGCTCACCCTCAATCAGGACGTCGGAGGCATAGATGCGGCCTTCGTTGACCAGGGTGGCATTCTTGATAAGCAATTTGTTCATGGGGGGTTCCAGTTCCTTTGCCGATAATCCGGGGTCATAATATCGCAAACTGCACTTTCTCTGTAGCAAGGCCTGAGTAATGAAGTTATTTGTTAGAGATTTGACTGTGATCGATTCCAGCTATTTATGCGAGCGCCGCGGCATGGTGGGCGAGAGCTGGCTGGTGGACATCGAGATGAGTGGCGAGCTCAACGAGATGAGCATGTTGCTGGACTTCGGTCGGGTGAAGAAGCTCATCAAGTCGATCATCGATGAAGAGGTGGATCACAAGCTGCTGGTGCCGACGGAATGTCCCCTGGTCCATGTCAACGCGCTGGACAACGACGAGAGCACCGTGGATCTGCTGCGTCCGGGTCGCGCCATTCACCTGCGTTGCCCGACCCAGGGCTTTGCCTTCATTCCCGCCCCCCAGGTGGATAAAGAGTCGGTGACCCGCTATCTGCTGGGGGTACTGGCCAAGCGCCTGCCCAGCAACATCAAGGATCTCTCCCTGACGTTGCGCCAGGAGCGCATCGAGGGCGCCTTCTACCACTACAGCCACGGCCTCAAGAAGCACGACGGCAACTGCCAGCGCATCGCCCACGGCCACCGCTCTCCCGTCGAGATCCTGGTGGACGGGGAGCGTGACGAGGAGCTGGAGTTCAACTGGGCCGAGCGCTGGGCCGACATCTACCTGGGCACCGAAGAGGACAGGGTGGCCCTTGGCGAACTCGCCCTGAGCGAGCGGGCCGAGGCGTCACTGAAAGAAGGGGACGCTCACTACATCGGCTTCAAGTACGTGGCGCCCCAGGGGCTGTTCCAGCTCGCCATGCCGGCGGCGGAGGTGGAGATGATCGACACCGATACCACCATCGAGTTGCTGGCCCACTACATCGCCCGCGAGGTGAAGAAGCAGGTAGGGGACAAGTTCGTCAAGATTGTCGCCTATGAAGGGGTCGGCAAGGGCGCCATCGCCTACGCCTGATCCCGCGCCGCATGCCAGTAAAAAGCAAGGCCCCGCCAATGCGGGGCCTTGTCGTATCGGGTCGTGGCCATCAGGCACTGAGGCGGAAGCGCTGGACCAGCCCCTCCTGCTGCTCGGCAAGGGAGTCGAGCTGCTGGCTGGTCTCGGCGACCCGTTCTATGCCCTGATAATTGAGATCCGAGATGTCGGAGATGCGGTTGAGGTTGGTGGCGATGTCGGCGCTGGTGGCCTGCTGCTGCTCGGCGGCGGAGGCTATCTGGCTCGACATGTCGCTGATGAGCACCACGATGCCCTGCACCTCTTCCATGGCGTTGTTGGCCTGGGAGCTCTGATCCACGCAACTGTCCATCTCGCGGGAGCACTCCTGCATCACGTTGACCGCCCGGGCGACGCCTTGCTGCAGGTTCTCGATCATGGTCTGGATTTCGCTGGTGGACTGGGCGGTGCGACCGGCCAGGTTGCGCACCTCGTCGGCCACCACCGCAAACCCGCGTCCCTGCTCGCCGGCACGGGCCGCCTCGATGGCGGCGTTGAGGGCCAGCAGGTTGGTCTGCTCGGCGATGCCGCGGATGACGTCGAGGATGTTGCCAATCTGGCCGCTCATGGCGCTCACGTCGCCAATCACCTTGCCGGTCTGCTGCAGCTTGCCCGCGAGCTGATGGGTGGTGGTGATGTTGCCTGCCATTACCTTGCGCCCCATCTCGGAGGCCTTCTCCACATCCTGCACCCGCTCCAGGGTCTGGTTGGCGGCCTGGGCCACCTCCCGCACCGAGGCCTCCATCTGGGTCATGGCGGCGGCGACCGAGGCGGTCTCCTGACGCTGTTTTTCCAGATCCGCCCGCACCGATTCGGTGGTGTGGCGGTTGTCGTGGGCGGCGCTGTTGAGCTGGGTCGACGCCTGGGAGAGCTGCTTGAGCACATCCCCCATCTGGTGGATCAGCAGGTTGATCTGGCTGGCGAGCTGGCCGAATTCGTTCTGGCTCTTGAAGCCGACGCGCTGGGTCATGTCACCCTGGGTCACCTCGGTCAGCACCCGCAGCAGCTCTTTCAGGGGGCGGCGGATGGCCTTGCCCAGGGTGAAGGCCACCAGGATGGCGACGAAGATGGCGATGGCGATGCTGATCCCCTGGGTCAGGGTACTCTGGGTCTGCACCCGATCGGAGGCCTGGATGCTGGCGTTCATCAGCTGCTGGCTCTGGGCGGTGATCCCCTCCAGCTTGTTCTGGATGCTGAGGATGAGCTGGCTCGCCTGCTTGCTCTGCTCGCGCATGGCCTGCTGTTGCTTCATCAGGGCCAGGTATTGGGAGAGCACGCCGTCATTACCCGTGGTGTCGCGCACGAAGCCATGGACGTAGTGGCCCATGTTGTTGTCGAAGTCCTTGAGCTCCCCCTGGAGATCCTTGATGGTGCTGTTGAAGCCCTCGATCTGCATCTTGTTGCGCTTGAGCGCCGCCTCGATGGGGGCGGGGATGCTCTGGTTGAGGGCATCCATGGTGGAGAGCTCGATGGCGGAGAGCTTGGTGGTCAGGGTCTCGGAGAGCATCTTGATGAAGCTGTCGTCGATGGTGACCATCATGTCCCCCAGGTTCTTCTTGAACTGGGGCAGGCTGACCTGGAACTGGCCCTTGGCCTGATTGACCTTGTGCAGCCGGGTGAGCAGGGCCTCGTGTTCGCCGGGCAGGGTCTGGGTCAGTTGCAGGTAGTCATCCACCAGCTTGACGAGGGCAGTCATGTCCGCCTGCAACTGGGGATGAACCGCCACCTGCTGCTTGAGGCTGGCGACCATCTTGTCGACCTGGCCCTTGGCCTGTTGCAACTCGGCCACTTCCGCAGGCAGTTGCTTGAGATCCTGCTCGGTCAGCACGTCGGTGAGCCATTTGTTGGCGCTGAGCAGGCTTATCTGGGTCTGGCTGCTGGCGAGTACCAGCGGCATGGACTCCTGGGTCACCTGATCCAGGGCGCCGCTGAGTTCGCTCTGGCCGCGAAAGGTCAGTACCGCACTGGCGACCATGACGGCGACCAGGATGGCAAAGCCCAGATAGACTCTCTGTAGGATCGAGAGGTCTGACATTGTTTGTTTCATTATTGTCCCGCTGTCTGTGCAAAAGTCCCTTGCCTGAGTACCCCGTCCCTTTGATACCCTGCATGCCCCGAAGGGGATGCCGTTGTGGTTCGCGGGACGTCTCCTCGCTATCGGTATTCTTCACAATAACTGAAGCAATTGGGACAACGGCTGTGCCAAATGTCGGCTTGTGTCACACTTGGCGCGTTGCGGCGGCCTGTTTGGGAGCCGCTTGAGCTTTGTATTGAATTTTCTTTTTCCTATAAAGGAGTTACCCATGGCGCAAGAAACCATTTTCAGCAAAATCATCCGCAAGGAGATCCCCGCCGACATCCTTTATCAAGACGATCTGGTGACCGCGTTTCGCGACATCCAGCCCAAGGCCAAGACCCATATTCTGATCATTCCCAACGTGCTCATCCCCACCGTCAACGACGTGGAGCCGGATCACGAGCTGGCGCTGGGCCGGATGTTCACCGTGGCCCGCAAGCTCGCCAGCGACGCGGGCATCGCCGAGGACGGCTACCGCCTCATCATGAACTGCAACCGCCACGGCGGGCAGGAGGTCTATCACATCCACCTGCACCTGGTCGGTGGCGAGCCCCTGGGACCCCTGCTGAGCCTGTGATGCGCCTCGTCCCGTCGACCGGCCTGCTGTTGGCCGGTCTGCTGCTGGGGGGCTGTGCTTCCCAGTGGAAAGACATGTTCGTCTCCTACTCGGATCAGATGGTGCCCCTGCGCAACCAGCTGCTGCTGGGCCATGCCGCCGAGGCCCTACCCGAGGTGCGCGAATCGACCCCGGGGGACGACACCTTCGTGCTCGACCAGCTGGAGAAGGGGCGCATCGCCTGGCTGGCGGGTCAGGACGGCCCCAGCAAGCAGGCCTTTGCCGCCGCCGACAGCCGGCTTGCGTGGGAAGACAGTCAGGCCGAGTACCGCCTGAGCCAGGGACTGGCCCAGGCGGGCAGCCTGCTCACCAACGATCAGACCCTGGCTTACCAGGCGCCCGATTACGAGCGCACCATGCTGCACCACTATCTGGCGCTCAACTACTTGCAGCGCGGGGATGCCGACGGCGCCCTGGTAGAGGTGCGCCGTGCCAACCAGGTGCAGGAGCAGGCCCTTAAACGGCGGGCCGACGAGGTGCGCAAGGCCGCGCAGGAGGGGGAGCAGGAGGACGAAGCCGGGGAGATGCGCCAGCTGATGTCGCGCGGCGCCCCCGAGCTCGATCGCCTGATAGGCCAGGTGAAAAACGGTTTCCAGAACGCCTACACCTTCTATTTCTCCGGCGTGCTCTACGAGGCGGCCGGGGATCTCAACGACGCCTGGGTCGATTACCAGCGCGGCTATCAGATAGCGCCGGACAACCAGAGCCTGCAGGATGCCCTGCTGCGCCTGGCCCGGCTTCGCGGCTCTCCCGAGGAGCTCAAGGAGACCGAGCAACGGATGGGCCGCAAGGCGCCGCCCTTGGCCAAGGATCAGGGCCAGCTGGTGGTGCTGTTTGAAGATGGCCTCATCCCGGCGCGCCGTGAGCTCTTCCTGCCGCTGCCCATCTCCACCTCCAGCGGCGATTTTCGTACCTTTACCGTGGCGGTGCCCTATTACGACAATCGGGCCAGCGACGGCGCCCCGCTCACCCTGTCGGTGGGCAAGGGGGTGGCGCAGACCAGCGAGCTGGTGAGGCTGGAGGCGCTGGCGGCCAAGGATCTGCAGGAGCGGCTGCCTGGCATGCTGACCCGGCAGGCCCTGCGGCTGGTGGCCAAGGAGCAGGTACGGCGCACCGCCGCCAAGGAGGGGGGGGATGTGGGCAACATCCTGGTGGGGATCTTCAACACCCTCTCGGAGCGGGCGGATACCCGCAGCTGGCTGACGCTGCCCGCCAAGGCCTCGAGCTGGCAGGGGATGGTCCCGGCCGGGAACGTCACCCTGACCCTGGGGGCGGGCAGCGCCATGCGCACCCTGCCACTCAGCGTCCACGCCGGGCGCACCACCCTGGTGTGGGTACAGCGCCTGGGGAGCGGTCTCACGACCCGGGTGATGCCCCTCTAGGGGGAACCGGATATGGCAACTCAGATGAATGACCGGTCAGGCCGACGGCCACCGGCAAGGAGAACAAGATGAAAGCACAAGAGTTGGCCCTGGGCCTGGTTCTGCTGCTGACGGGCTGTGCCACCAATACTTCCGGCGTGGCGCTCTATGGCGCGGCCGGTGCGGCGGCGGTGGCCGAGCAGCATCAAAACGTCAACGTCACCCTGACCGAACTCAGCCGGCGCCAGCAGAACGGCCTGTTGCAGGTCAACGTGGCGGCGGCCAGCACCCAGCGTGGTGACCACACGCTGCAATATCTCTTCTACTGGTATGACGACGCGGGGCAGGAGGTGGCCAGCGATGGCCGCGGCTGGACCCCCATCAAGCTGCATGGCTACCAGACCCGCACCTTGTCCGCCCTGGCGCCGAGCCCGGCTGCACGGGGTTACCGGATTTACGTTCGCGAAGTGATGGAGGAATCCTACTGATGAAAATGAATCATGCCCTGCTGATCCTGACCGGCGCCCTGCTGCTGGGCGGCTGCTCCAGCACCACCGTCAGCTATGGCGATCCCACCGAGACCGAGACGGTGACCGTCGATTACGGCTCCTCCGACTTGCAGGCCATCGCCGACAAGATGGCGGATTCCATGCTGGCGTCCCCGGCCACCAGCGAGATCACCGCCGGGGGCCGCCCCGTGATGTTCATGGACTCCATCCGCAACAAGACCTCGGAGCACATCGACACCGAGGCCATCACCGACACCATCCGCACCAAGCTGCTGCGCTCGGGCAAGTTCCGCTTCGTGGACATGAGCAAGGTGGCGGCGGTCAAGCAGCAGCTCGAATACCAGCAGGGCAGCGGCATGGTGGATCCCGCCACCATGGTGCGGCTCGGCAAGCAGACCGGTGCCCGCTACATGGTCTATGGCAACCTCGCCAGCATCGTCAAGGACAACGGCAAGGTGAAGGACGTCTACTACCAGATGACCATGAACCTGATGGATGTGGAGAACGGCGAACTGCTGTGGGCCGATCAGAAAGAGATCCGCAAACAGGCCAAGAAGTCCACCTTTGGCTGGTGAGGACCCGCGGGGGGAGGGGGATCTGGCGGAGCTGGCGCTCCTCGCCAGCCTGCCGGCGCCTTGGGATCAGGGGCGCCTTGAGCCGCTGGGTCAGGGCCTGACCAACGGCAACTACCGGCTTTGCCTCCCCACTGGCGAGCAGGCCTTCCTGCGCCGCGGTCATCCTGATCCGGTGCGCCTTGGCATCGACCGGGCCACCGAGTGGCAGCTCTACCAGGGGGCGGTGGGGCAGGGGCTGGCGTTGCCCTGTCATCACGGCGATCCCGCCACCGGCCTGATGCTGCTGGCGTGGTGCGACGAACCCAACTGGGCCGAGCAGGCGCCACCTCTCGCCGCGCAGCCCCGCCTGATGGCGGAGGTGCTGGTGCGGCTGCACCGCCTGCCGGTGCCGACCGTGGTGATGGCGGTGCGGGCCCACAGCGGCGGTTATCGGCAGCGTCTGGCCCATATCCCTCCCTGGCTGCCCGCCCTGGAGCGGGCCCTGCTCGCGAGCCGGGAGCCGGACGACTGCTGGCTCCCTTGCCATCACGATCTCAATCCGGCTAACTTGTTGGGGTCGCGACCCTGGGTCATCGACTGGGAGTACGGCGCCGCCGGTCATCCTGGGTTCGAGGTCGCCAGCATCCAGCGCACCCACGGCTGGAGCGAAGAGCAGCGGTGCCAGTTGGAGAGCTGCTATCTTGAAGCCATGGACGGGGCACCGACGGGGCTGGGGCCCCGGGGATTCCAGGCCGATGCCTTCCTGCCCTGGGTCGATTACATCGGCCTGCTGTGGGCGCTGCTGATGGCCGAACAGCAACCCGGGCCCGAGTATCAGGCCCTGATCGATATCAACCGCCAGCGCTTGGAGTGATGCCCGGCAACGGCCCGCGCGACGCGTGTATTCAATGAATGGGAGGCATGCATGGTGACCACATTCTCATGGCGTCAACCGCGTAGCTGGAGCCTGCTGCTGCTCTGCCTGCTGCTGACGGGTTGCGCCACCCGGGTGATCTACTACTGGCTCGACTCGGCCATCGTCTGGCAACTGGACGACTACTTCTCCCTGGACCGCAGCCAGAAGAAGCTGCTGGACCAGGAGGTGAAGGGGCTGATGGCCTGGCACCGGCAGCATGAGCTGCCCATCTATGCCCGGGATCTCGACGCCCTGGCCAAGGCGGTGGCCAGCCCCATGAGCCCGGCCCAGGTGACCCTGCATCTGGACAGAACCCAGGCGAGCCTGACCCGTACCCTGGAGAACGCCATTCCCCGCACGGTGCGCCTTGCCAAGACCCTGACTGACGAGCAGGTGGCTCGCTTCATGGCCGATCGGGTGAAGCGCCAGCAGGAGCGCCAGCACGATTTTGCCACCCAGTCGAAGGCCGAGATGATCAAGGGCTTTCGGGAGAAGATGAACGAGCGCCTGGTGTTCTGGATTGGCAAGGTGAAGCCGGCCCAGGAGCCCCTCATCACGCAGTGGGCCGAGTGGCAATACGAGATGATGGCCCCCTGGCTCGACTTCCAGGAGGCCTGGACCAAGGAGCTGGATCGGCTGATGAAACAGCGCCAGAGTCCGGATTTCGGCCAGGAACTGACTCGCTTGCTCCAGCAGGGGGACGGCCTGATGGATGGCCGCTTCACCGGCTACACGGACCAGTCCCGCCAGCGCACCATCCAGTGGCTGAGCGATCTCAGCCACTCCATGGATCTCTCCCAGCGGGCCCACCTCTACACCCTGCTCAAGGACTATGCCGAGGACTTCGAGGGCATGACCCGCAAGCGCTGAGGACGCGGTGAGACAACACAAGGGCGGCGGGCCCCGGGCCTGCCGCCCTTGTTCTTGTGGGGCAGGCTGTGGTAGCTTGCCCTTTCTATTGTGTGGGAATTAACTTTTGAACCTGACCGACAACGTGAAACTGGCGGCGATGACCCTGCTCATCACCCTCGCACTGTTGTTCTCTACCCTCTCGGTGGAGGGGGTCAAGGTACCCGCGTTCCAGCCCTCGGCCCAGCAGGCCCACTCGCTGGCGGAGGGGGCGGCACCTGCCGACGCAAGCCCGGCGGCCCACGGCGTCAGCGGCAGTGACGATGGCATCGTCAAGTTCGTCGGCTCCCACCAGAATCACCTGCTGCGCCTCGAGCACTCCCTGAGCCGCGATCATCAGCCCGGCAGCGTGGTCTACGAGCTGGTGATGAGCTGGTCCCAGCAGGCCATCTTGCTGCTGCTGTGCGGCCTGCTGTTCTATGCCGCCCTCTTCTACCCGGGGACGAGCTTTCGCGATCACTTCGCCGGCATTCACAGGCGCCGCCTGCAGCGCCGGCATCTGCAGTACCGCTTCGCCCAGAGCTTCCTCGCCTGACCCCGATGGGGTCAGCTTGCCACCTGTTGCCTCATCTTCTCTCTGTTGCTGTTCACTTTTAGTGAACGGCTAGGCTGTCTTGTTTCATTTTTTTGCACGGCGCGACCCCGGTGTCGCCCCTTGCCATTGCCTGACAGAGGCCGATTACATGAGAAAAAAGAGTCATACCGTGTTGAACCGCATGAGCCTGTGGCAGTACGCCCTGTTGCTGCTGATGCTGGTCACGTTCGCGTTCTATTCCCTGCCCACCTTCTTCGGTGAGCAGCCCTCCCTCGGTCTGCACGGCCAGTCGCGCCTGAGCGACGCGCAGCGCACCCTGCTGGCCGAGAACCACATCGACCCCCTCAAGCAGATCGCCCAGGGCGACCGGATGGCGCTGGTGTTCGCCAGCCAGGGGGAGCAGCAACTGGCCAAGCAGTTGCTGGAGCAGCAGGGGCTGGACAGCGCCGCCCTGACCCTGGAGTTCTACTCCAACGCCCCGGCCTGGATCAGCCGGCTCGGCGCCGACCCCATCAAGCTCGGGCTGGACCTGCGCGGCGGCTCTCAGCTGCTGATCGGGGTGGACGTGGATTTCGTCATCGACAACCAGACCAAGAACCTGGTGGATACTCTGCGCACCCGTTTTCGCGAGGCCAACCTGCGGGGGGCCAGCGTGATGCGCACCGCCCAGGGGAGCGTGGCCGTCACCCTGCCCGACGTGGCGGGGCAGGAGGCCTGGCTCTCCATCATCAAGGAGAGTGCCGGTACCCGCCAGGATCAGTGGACACTGAGCCGCTCCGGCAATGCACTGACCCTGGTGTTGAGCGACGCCGAGCGCACCCTGCTGGTGAACAACGCCGTGACCCAGAACTTGTCGATCCTGAAAAAGCGGATCAACGAGCTCGGCATCGTCGAGGCCTCGGTGGTGCGTCAGGGGCAGGACGGCATCCGCATCGAGCTGCCGGGGGTGCACAACCCCAAGCAGGCGAAAGAGGTGATCGGCGCCACCGCGTCCCTGGCCTTCTATGAAGCCAAGGCCGACAGCCGCTTCTTCATGGCGGATCGCAGCGGCCAGGCGGTGGGGCTGGCCCGCCAGCCGGTGCTGAGCGGCGAGCACATCGTCGATGCCCGCGCCAACATGGGGGAGATGGGGCAGCCCCAGGTCAACATCGTGCTCGACACCCTGGGGGGGAGCAAGATGAACCAGTTCAGCCGCCAGCACGTGGGCAAGCCCATGGCCACCGTCTTCACCGAGTACAAGACCAACGCCGAAGGCAAGCTGCGCGCCCGAAGCGAGGTGATCAACGTCGCCACCATCCAGACCGCCCTTGGCAACCAGTTCCGCATCACCGGGATTGGCAGCCTGCCCGAGGCCCAGGAGCTCGCCATGCTGCTGCGGGCCGGGGCCCTCACCGCGCCGCTGAAGATCCTGGAAGAGCGCAGCATAGGCCCGACCCTGGGTCTGCAGAACATCGAGGCGGGCTTCACCGCCCTGGCGTTCGGCATGGCGGGCATGATGCTGTTCATGATGGCCTGGTATCGCAAGTTCGGCTGGGTCGCCATCACGGCGCTGGTCGCCAACCTGCTGATGCAGGTGGGGATGCTGGCGGTGCTGCCGGGGGCCGTGCTGACCCTGCCGGGGATCGCCGGTCTGGTGCTCACCGTCGGCATGGCGGTGGATACCCATGTGCTGATTTTTGAGCGGATCAAGGACCGGCTGCGGGAGGGGGGGAGCCTTGCCAACGCCATCGACTTTGGCTATCGCTCGGCGTTTCGCACCATCTTCGATGCCAACATCACCACCCTCATCTGCGCCATGGTGCTCTATGCCATCGGTTCCGGGCCGCTGCAGGGCTTCTCCATCACCCTGATCCTGGGGCTCATCTCCAGCATGGTGACCGGCATCTGGGGCACCCGCGCCATCATCAACCCCCTGTGGGGCAACAGCCGCGCCAAGCTGCTGAGGGTATGACCATGAACCGACTTCATCACCATGACGCCGCGCCCGTGAGTCTGTATGGCCTGCGCACCGACCACTTCCTGCCGGGAAGTCTGAACCACCTGACGTCGAGGGAAGAACAATGCTGAGAATGATCCTGGCCATGGGGCTGACCCGCTGGCGCTATATCGGGCTGTGGGCCTCCGTGCTGCTGACCCTGGCCTGTGTGGCCGTCCTTGCGACAAAAGGGCTCGCCCTCGGGCTCGATTTCACCGGCGGGATCCTGCTGGAGTTTCGCATCCAGACCCTGAAGGAGGCCCATGAGCTCAACGCCCTGCTGACGGCGCCCCTGGCGGGGGTGGTGGAGCTGCACGGCGCCGGTGTGCCCGGCGAGTGGCTCATCAAGCTGCCCCCCCACGCGCTGCCCTGGGCGGCGGAAGATCTGGCGACCATGCTGGGGCAGCAACTCGCCCTGCCGGTGGAGCTCTTGCGCACCACCATCGTCGGGCCCCAGGTGGGCGCGGAGCTGTTCCAGCAGGGGATGTTGGCGGTGCTGGTGGCCTCGCTCGCCATCTCCGCCTACCTGGCGGTGCGCTTCGAGTGGCGCCAGGCCATCGGCATCCTGGTGTCGGTGCTGCACGACGGTCTGGTGGCCATCGGGCTGCTCGCGCTCTTTGACATCGAGTTCGACCTCAACGTCATCGCGGGCCTGATGGCGGTGATAGGCTACTCCCTCAACGACAGCATCGTCATCTCGGACCGGTTGCGGGACTTGCTGGGGTCGCGTACCCGCATGGGGATCCACGAGTGCTCGGACGTGGCCATCAAGGCCACCTTCAGCCGCACCATGATCACCTCGGGCACCACCCTCTTTACCGTGGGGGCCCTGCTCCTGTTCGGCGGCGACGCCCTCTACGGCTTCTCCTTCACCCTGTTCGCCGGCATCCTGGTGGGGACGCTCTCCTCCATCACGGTGGCCTCCACCGTGCAGGAGCTGCTGGGGCTCTCCCCCCAGGCCTACCAGAAAAAAGAGGAGGAGCTGGCCGAGGCGGCGTGACCGCCGAGCGCCCCGTCACGGGGCTCATGGGCGGCCAGTGCGGCCGCCCCGGGCAAAAAAGGAAGGCGAATGCCTTCCTTTTTCCATTCTGCCAGAGGGGGCGGCGGCCCCGAAGGCCGGGTTGGGGCGGCGGGTGTGATGCGGCCGAGCAGAAGTTGAAAAGTGTAATGAAATGCATGTTTTAGGCGCTATTTTCGGGGCCCGCATCGGCTACACTGGCAGGGAGTCTATGGATGGAGTAAGCACTCATGAATATCGCTCGTCGGCTTCAACTCATTGCCCTGCTGGTCATGCTGGCCCTGGGGTGTCTCAGCTGGTTCAGTATCAGCAGACTCTCCTCCGCCCATGCGGATCTCAGCTATGTAACAGACAACACAGTCCCCAGCATTTCCACGATCAAGGAGATACAGACAGACTTCTACGCCCTGCATTCATTGATCCAGGCGCACGTGCTCAACACCGACGACGGCAAGATGAGTCAGATAGAGCATTGCATCCCTTCACACCAAGATGGACGCCCTGCTGAGCCAGTATGAAAGCGGGATGATCTCCAATGAGGAGGACAGGCAGCTCGTCGCCGATGATCGGCGCCTGGTTGCCCAGTACGGCAAGGCCTCGGAAGACGTCCTGCGCCTGTCCCGCGAGAACAAGAATGTGGAGGCCAGAGAGGCGATCGACACGGAGCTTGCCCCCTTGTTTGAGCAGCTTTCCCAGGCCATCGACAAGCACGTCCACTTCAACATCCAGCAAGGTGACGCCGTCAAGCTGCGAGGCGAGCAGAATGCCGATAGCAGCATGCAGGCCCTGTTGTTCATCTCGGTGGGCACGGGTGCCCTGACGCTGGTGCTCTTTCTCTGGCTGTTCAGGCAGGTCGCCAATCCCCTCCGTCTGGCCATGGCGACCCTGTCCGAGATCCAGCGCGACCTGAACTTTACCCTGCGGGCCAATGTGAGCCAGCAGGACGAGATCGGCCAGACGCTGACGGCGGTCAACCGCCTGCTGGACACCTTGCAGCAGACCTTCACCGAGTTCTCGGTGGGCAGCCTGCAGATCAAGAGCACGGCAGAGTCCCTCTCCCAGGCGGCCCAGCACATGGCGGAGTCGGCGAGTCAGGCCAATGACGCCACCAGCCTTATCGCCGCCGGGGTGGAGGAGATGAGCGTGAGCATCACGGACATCTCCCAGCGCACCCAGGAGACCAGCCGCATCACCAATGAATCCGGCAAGCTCGCCAGTGACGGCGGGGCCACCATAGAGCGCACTGTGCTCGCCATCAACGACATCGCCGACGCCATTCGTCAGGCCTCCCGCGATGTGACGGCGTTGGGGGAGGGGATCTCCCGCATCGGTGGGGTGGTGAACGTCATCAACGATGTGGCGGGGCAGACCAACCTGCTGGCGCTCAACGCCGCCATCGAGGCGGCGCGGGCCGGTGAGCAGGGACGCGGCTTTGCGGTGGTCGCCGACGAGGTGCGCAAGCTGGCGGAGCGGACGGCCCAGTCGACCCAGGAGATCTCAAGGACGGTGGAGGCTATCCAGCAAGGGTCCGAGGCCACGGTGGCCAGAATGGTCCTGGTGGAGGAGAAGGTGGCGCAAGGGGTGGCCATGGCGACGGAAAGCGGGGCCATCATCACCCAGATCCGCCAGGCCTCCCATCGCGTCATGGATCAGGTCGGCGAGATCACCCTGGCCATCCGCGAGCAGACCTCGGCGGCGGAATCCATCGCCCTCCAGGTCGAGCAGATAGCCCAGGTGGTGCAGCAGACCAGCAGCACGGCGGAGGAGACCTCCGCCGCCGCAGAGGAGCTGAACGTGACCACGGAGAATATCCACCAGCAGATCTCCCGCTATCGCATCCAGTGAGGTGCGGATCGGTTGTTCTCTCCCCGCCATGCCCATGGCGGGGATTTTTTTATGTCAGAACCCCGAACCGGGCTGTTGCAGGAAGGCGGCCTCTTCCTCCGTGCTCGCCCTGCTCAGGATGGCGTTGCGGTGGGGGAAGCGGCCAAAGCGATCGACGATCACCTGGTGGCGCCGGGCAAAGTCGGCAAAGCCTTCGAAGGTGGCCCGGGCCGGGCCTGTGGCCTGCTCGTCGGCCAGCGCCTCGAACAGGGCGACGCTTCTGGCCTGCTGCTCTTTGGACTCCGCGTGCTCGAGGGGCAGATAGAAGAAGACCCGGGCCAGCGGCGAGAGCCCCTTGTCGACCCCGAGGGTGAGCCCCTTGAGGCACAGCGCCCTGGCCTTGTCGTCCTGGGCGAAGGCGGCGGGGGTGTGGCGGTGAAGGTTTCGCGGCAGCTGGTCCAGCAGCAGGATGAGGGCCAGGCGCCCTGCGGGATCGTCCTCCCAACGGGCGAGCTCGCCCGCTGCGGCACGGGCCGCCAGTTCGCCGAAGCGTGAGGCCAGCAGGGCATCGGTCTCGCTGCTCTTGCCCCACCAGAGGGAGGCCTGACGGGCGGCACGGGGAGCGTCGTCTGCGTCATCGCCAAACCAGAAATCGAGCAGAGGTTGCCAGGGTTGCATGGGAACTCCTTGGGCCGGTGGCCGTGAGGTGAAAACGGAGCAGGGGATCTGCCATGGGGGGCTGCCGCCGTGGCGGCTTCCCGTTACACTGTGCCATCTTTTGCCCCAAAGGGTGATCCCCGGATGGGCCCGTGGTCCCCTGACCCCCTCATCACCCTGACCGGGGCAGCCCGGATGTGTCCCACTCAATAGAAGGAATGCCAGATATGGCCGGAGCCAGTTTGTTGACCCTGCTCGATGATATTGCCAGCGTGCTCGATGATGTCGCCCTGATGACCAAGGTGGCGGCGAAGAAGACGGCCGGGGTGCTGGGGGACGATCTCGCCCTCAATGCAGAGCAAGTCTCCGGGGTGCGGGCCGAGCGTGAGCTGCCGGTGGTGTGGGCGGTGGCCAAGGGGTCGTTTCGCAACAAGCTCATCCTGGTGCCTGCCGCCATCGCCATCAGTGCTCTTATCCCCTGGCTCATCACCCCGCTCCTGATGCTGGGGGGGGCCTACCTCTGTTTCGAGGGGGCGGAGAAGCTGGTCCACAAGTTCCTGCCCCACGAGGAAGAGGCGCATCAGACGGCGCCGGTGCCCGAGGATCTGGCGGCCTATGAGCGCCAGAAGGTAAAGGGGGCCATTCGCACCGATTTCATCCTCTCGGCGGAGATCATCGTCATCGCCCTCGGCACCGTGCAGGGGTCGAGCCTGGGCCTGCAGATCGCCGTGGTGGCGGGCATCGCCCTGCTGATGACCGTCGGGGTCTATGGCCTGGTGGGGCTCATCGTCAAGCTCGACGACATCGGTCTGCACCTGCTGCAAAAGCCCGATGGCGGCGCCGTGCGCCGGGCGGTGGGGCAGGGGCTGCTGGTGACGGCGCCCCGTCTGATGCACCTGCTTGCCCTGGTGGGCACCATCGCCATGTTCATGGTCGGCGGCGGCATTCTGGTCCATGGCTGGCCCTTCCTCCATCATCTCATCGAAGGGACGGCGGACACGGTGGCCGCCCTGCCCGGGGTCGGCGGGGTACTGGCCGTGGTGACGCCCACCCTGCTGAGCGCCTTGGCCGGCGTGGTGGCAGGGCTGGTGCTGGTGGTGGCCATGACCCTGGTGAGCAAGCTTCAGCCCGCCAAATAGGTCGCTTGTCGGGGGAGGGCCGACAGGGGCCGTCGCACCCGGGGGCGCTCTTCTGCCGGTTGCCTCGAATGGGGGCTAGGCAAGTGCCTGGCCCCCTTCGTACTATCCGGTTTCACCCGCCCGCAGAGGCGGGGTGACCCGATATGGACGCAAACAGACAAGGACAACCATGAAACCACCCGTTTGGCGAGATGATCACATCTATGCCGCCCCCGACGATCCTGCCATCGAGGCCGCCTTCCAGGAGGCTGCCCGCGCCCTCACCCGACTTGACGCCCTCCTGGCGGACCTGCCGGATCCCGCCCATCCCGTTGCGGATGCCAATGCCCTGCGCCACCTGTTGCGGGCCATCCGCCGCGAGGCCAACGGGGTGAAGACCCTGGCCTGGAACAGCCAGGTCTATGGTTACAACCGGCTGAGCCAGAACGGGCGCGACGAGGAGGCCCGGGTACTGCTCTCCCGGGGCCAGCAGCTGGAGGCGACCTTGGCCCAGCGCAGCAAGCCGGTGGACCTGTTCTGGGTTCGCGCCCCCGAGTCACTGGTGCGCACCCTGCTGCAAGACCCCGAGCTCTTCGAGCTGGCCTACCAGATCCATCACGACAGAGCGCTGCAGGATCAGTGGCTTTCGCTCGAGAGCGAGCAGCTCATCGAGGGGTTGGCGGTGGACGGCCTGCAGGGGTGGGGGGATCTCTACGACAACCTGGTGGGGCGGCTGCTGCCGGTGGTGGAGGGGGTGCCCATGGGGCTTGCCCAGGCGGACAACCTGCTCGCCCACCCGGACAGGGCGCGGCGCGCCAGTGCCTGGTACGCCATCCAGGGCGCCTGGGAGGCGGAGCAGGAGACGGTGGCCGCCATTCTCAACGCCATCAACGGCTGGCGCAACGAGCTCGGCCGCCAGCGCGGCAAGGAGCGCAGGCTGGATGCCCTCGAGCTCACCTGCCATCAGGAACACATCACGGACGCGACCCTGGAGACCCTGATGGCGGCGGCCGGGGAGCACAGGGAGCTCGGGCGCCGCGCCTTGCGGGCCATGGCCTGTGCCCAGCAGATCACCGACTTCGCCCCCTGGGATCTCTTTGCCCCGGCGCCCCAGGCCGTGCACGGCAAGTTCGGCTTCGAGCAGGCGCTGAATCTGGTGATGGAGGCCTTTGCCGCCTTCGATCCCGAGATGGGGGCGTTTGTCCGCATGATGGCCGACAAGGGGTGGATCGATGCCGCCCCGAGCGAGCACAGGCGAAGTGGCGCCTATTGCACCGAGTATGCCGATCCGCCCGAGCCAAGGGTCTTCCTCACCTTCGAGGGGACCATGGACAACGTCATCACCCTGGCCCATGAGCTCGGCCACGCCTGGCACAGCTGGTTGCTGCGGGATCTTCCCTTCGAACAGCGGGGCTACCCCAAGACGCTGGCGGAGACCGCCTCCCTCTTTGCCGAGATCCTGGTGCGCGATGCCCTGCTGGCCGCCACCGACAAGGTGGAGCAGCGCCGGGCCATCGCCTGGCTGGACGGGGAGCGGGCCGCGAGCCTGCTTCTCGACATCCCCGCCCGCTTTGCCTTCGAGCGCGCCCTGGTGACGGCGCGAGAGGCGGGTTACGTGGGGGCGAGCCAGATGCGGGAGATGATGAAATCGGCGCAGCAGCAGTGCTATGGTGACGCCCTCAGCCAGTATGACGAGCTGTTCTGGGCCAGCAAGGGTCACTTCTCCATCGCCGAGTCCGGGTTCTACAACTACCCCTATCTGTTTGGCTATCTCTTCAGCCTGGGGCTCTATGCCCAGCATGCGCGGGCCGGGGGCGAGTTTGTGCCCGCCTATCGCGCCCTGCTGCGAGATACCGGCCGCATGAGCGCCGAGGCGCTGGTGGAGAAGCACCTGGGGGTCGACATCCGCGAACCCGGGTTCTGGCAGGAGAGCCTGCGCTATGTGGAAGAGGCGGTGGTGCGCCTCGAGCGGCTGGTGTGAAGCCTGCCCGCGAAGGTGGTGGCTCTGGCCTCCTGGATTTCACGACGGGCGATGCCCGTCCCTGACGATGAGCGTTCGATGCAACAACGAGTCTATCCACAGCAGTGGCAAAATGATCACATCTACCCCTCCCTCGACAGCTGTGTCCTCGAGGCGGACATGAGCCTGGCCCGCGCCAGCCTGGCCGAGCTGAGCGGTTTTATCGAGGGACTGGCCCAGGTTCCGCGCACCCCAGGCGCCTTGCAGGACTTCCTCAGGGAGGTACGCCTGCGGGCCCGGCGCATTCGCGACATCGGCTGGAACATCGCCGTGCTGGCCGCCTGCAAGGGGAGCCAGGACGCCCGGGATCCCCTCGCCAAGCAGGTTGCCTCCCGGGCCCGTGCCCTCAATGCGGACCTGTTCAAGACGCTTGCCCCCATCGAAGATCTGATGCTGGGGTTGCCTGCGCCCGAGTTTGAGCAACTGATGGCCGACCCCCTGCTCGGGGAGGAGGGGTACCGGCTGCGCCACGAGCGCCGCCTGCAGGATCAGCGGCTGCCGGTGGAGGCGGAGCAGCTGGTCATCGGCCTTGGCACCGACGGCCTGCACGCCTGGGGCAACCTCTACAACGATCTGGTGGGCAAGATAAGGCTGGTGATCGCGGGTCGCGAGATGGGGCTGGCGGAGGCGAGCAACCTGCTCTCCAGCCCGGATCGGGCCCTGCGCAAAGAGGCCTTCGATGCCATCAGCGCCGGCTGGGAAGGGGAGCAGGAGACGGTGGCAGCCATCCTCAACGCCCTCAACGGCTGGCGCCTGGAGCTCTCGCGCCAGCGCGGCAAACACCGGCGCCTCGATGCCCTGGACGTTTCCTGCCACCAGAGCCACATCGAGCGGGCGACCCTGGATACCCTGATGGCGGAGACCTGGCAGGCCCGCCATCTGGGCCAGCGAGCCCTGGGGCTGATGGCCGGTCACCTCGGCCTCGAGGTGCTGGGGCCGGAGGATCTCTTTGCGCCGCCCCCTGCCGCCAGCCGCCGGGAGATCCCCTTCGAGGAGGCGGTCGACATCATCGCCCAGGCCTTCGCGCGCTTTGACCCCGAGATGGGGGACTTTGCCCGCATGATGGCCGAGCGCGGCTGGATTGATGCCGCCCCCACCCCCAACCGGCGCACCGGGGCCTATTGCACCAAGTTTGCCGAGCCGGTGGAGCCGCGGGTCTTCATCACCTATGCGGGCACCATGGACAACGTCATCACGCTGGCCCACGAGCTCGGTCACGCCTGGCACAACTGGCTCATCCGCGACTTGCCCATGAGCCAGCGCAGCTACCCCATGACGCTGGCGGAGACCGCCTCCATCTTCGCCGAGACCCTGGTGCGCAGCGCCCTCTACGAGCAGGCCCGAAGCGCCGAGGAGCGTCTGGCCATCGCCTGGGCGGATGCCGATGGCGCCGCCACCTTCCTGGTCAACATCCCGGCCCGCTTCGACTTCGAGCGGGCCCTAGTGGCCGAGCGCGAGCAGGGCTATGTGTCGTCGGCCCGGCTCAAGGGGCTCACCGACGAGGCCTGGGGGCGCTGGTACGAGCAGAGCCTCGACCGCTATCACCCCCTGTTCTGGGCCGCCAAGGCGCACTTCTCCATCGCGGGCTTCGGTTTTTACAACTACCCCTACCTCTTTGGCTATCTGTTCAGCCTCGGGGTCTATCAGCAGCTGATGAGCCGCCAGGCCGCAGGGGAGGCGGGGGTGGCGAAGGCCTACCGCGCCCTGCTGCGAGACACAGGTCGCATGAGCGCCGAAGAACTGGTCGAACGGCATTTGGGGCAGGACATTCGAAAACCCGCCTTCTGGCAGGGGAGCCTGGCCCTGGTGGAAGCGGCGGTGGCGCGCTTCGCCCAGTGCGGCAGTTAACCTCGCCAGACCCGGTTTGCGCCATGTCCCGCCGGGGCATGGCGCTGCCACAGCGGCCCCGACGCGCGGTTTGGTGGCCCGAAGGGGCGTGATCCAAAGCAAGAAAGTGGGATGTTTTGGTGGCGCAAGGCCCTGTCGCTGGGGTAGTTTCGATAGAACCGACACAGTTTTTGAGGTCTTGTCCATGATCATCTATCTGCATGGCTTTGATGCCACCAGCCCCGGCAATCATGAAAAAGTGCTGCAGTTGCAGTTTATCGATGATGATGTGCGTTTCGTGCACTACAGCACGGTTCACCCCCGCCACGACATGAGCCATCTGCTCAAGGAAGTGAAGAAGCAGCTCGACATGAGCACCGATCCCAAACCTCTCATCTGCGGCGTGGGCTTGGGTGGCTACTGGAGCGAGCGGATCGGGTTTCTGTGCGGCATCAAGCAGGTGGTCTTCAACCCCAATCTGCACCCGGAAGAGAACATGCAGGGCAAGATCGACAGGCCGGAGGAGTACGAGGACATCGGCACCAAGTGTGTAACCGAATTTCGTAATAAAAATTCAGGAAACTGCCTGTGCATCCTTTCCGTTCAGGATGAAATCCGCGATAATCGGGACACTGAACGTGAATTGAAGAACTATTACGACATCGTATGGGATGAGCGCGAGACCCATAAGTTCAAGAACATCTCGCACCATCTGCAACGGATGAAGGCCTTCAAAGAAGCCTGAGCCATCACGTCAACCGATTTCGTTTTAGGGAGCCAATGGCTCCCTTTCGTTTTGAGGAACCAAGGAAAATCATCATGATGAATATTGTCGTTGTAGGCGGTGGCGCCGGTGGTCTCGAGCTTGCGACCAGCCTGGGCCGCAAGCTGGGCAAGAAGAACAAGGCCAGGATCACCTTGGTGGATCGCAATCGCACCCACCTGTGGAAACCCCTGCTGCACGAAGTGGCCACCGGCTCCATGGATGCGGGCATCGACGCCCTGAGCTACCAGTCCCACGCCAAGAACCACGGCTTCGAATTCCAGCTCGGCAGCCTGACCGACATCAAGCGCGACGAGAAACGCATCGTGCTGGCCCCCATCCACGACGAGAGCGGCGCCCTGGTGGTCAACGAGCGGGAAGTGGCTTACGACATCCTGGTGATGGCCATCGGCTCCGTCTCCAACGACTTCAACACCAAGGGTATCAAGGATCACTGCATCTTCCTGGACAGCCCCTCCCAGGCACACCGCTTCTACAACAGCATGATGAACCGCTTCCTGCAGTTCGCCACCGAATACCAGCCCGGTGACAAGGTGAAGATCGCCATCGTCGGCGGCGGCGCCACCGGCGTCGAACTCTCCGCCGAGCTCTACAACGCGGTGGAGCAGCTCTACGCCTACGGCTTCAAGAACCTCACCACCGACAGCCTCAAGGTGACCCTGGTGGAAGCGGGCCCCCGCATCTTGCCGGCCCTGCCGGAGCGCATCAGCGGCTCCGCCCATCAGGAGCTGGTGAAGCTGGGCGTGGACGTGCGCACCGCCACCATGATCACCGAGGCCACCGCCGAGGGCCTGCACACCAAGGATGGGGAGCTGATTGAAGCAGACCTCATGGTGTGGGCCGCGGGCATCAAGGCGCCGGACTTCATGAAGGAGATCGCGGGCCTGGAAACCAACCGCATCAACCAGCTGGTGGTCCACGAGACCCTGCAGACCACCCGGGACGAGAACATCTTCGTCATCGGCGACTGCGCCGCCTGCCCGCAGCCGGACGGCAAGTTCGTGCCGCCCCGCGCCCAGTCCGCCCACCAGATGGCGACCCAGGCGTTCAAGAACATCCTGGCCAAGATGAACGGCGGCGAGATGAAGCCCTACCGCTACCACGACCACGGCTCCCTGGTCTCCTTGAGCCGCTTCTCCACCGTGGGCAGCCTGATGGGCAACCTGATGCGGGGCTCCATGATGGTGGAGGGCTACATCGCGCGCCTGGTCTACATCTCCCTCTACCGGATGCACCAGGTCGCCCTGCACGGCTACATCAAGACCGGCCTCATCATGCTGGTGGGCCGCATCAACCGGGTGCTGCGCCCGAGCATGAAGCTGCACTGAGTGCATGGCGGCTGCCGCTGCGAACATCAGAAAGGAGAGGCTTGCCTCTCCTTTTTTTATGGCCGACGCGGGGCGCTCCTGGCAGCGCCTGCCGCCGTTCAGGGCGAAGACGCAGAGGGCCGGTGCAGCTGCCGTCGTGTCTGCATCATCAAGGCCCCGCTTTCATCGTGGCCCGGAAGCCCTCTCCCCAGCACCGGAGCCCAAGGTCGCTGTGCGGGGGAAAGTGGCACGACACAGGCCCTATGGATGGCTCCTTGATGAACCTGGCGGACGCTGTGCTTGAAGCCCCTGACCACGCCGGGCTTATGCTTTGGCCAGCGCCTTGCTACCATGACGGCAACGGTGCTTCGCGCACCCAGCCCAACTCACAGGAGACCTCATGATCCTCTCAACCACCCCCACCCTGGAAGGCAAGACCATTCGCGAGTACCGTGGCATCGTCGTGGGCGAAGCCATCCTCGGCGCCAACATCTTCAAGGATCTGTTCGCCGGCATCCGCGACATCATCGGCGGTCGCTCCGGCGCCTACGAAAAAGAGCTGGCCCGGGCCCGGGAGATCGCCTTCGAGGAGCTCAAAGAGCGTGCCCAGGCGCTGGGGGCCAACGCCGTGGTGGGCATCGACATCGACTACGAGGTGGTGGGCCAGAACGGCAGCATGCTGATGGTCAGCATCAGCGGCACCGCCGTGGTGATCTAGCCCGCCAGTGCCCGGCCCTGCATGGCCAAACGCCCCGTCACAAGCCGACCCCGAGGTCGGCTTTTTGCTGGGTGTGACGCGCAAAGGTGGGCGCAAGTGAGTGGGGCTCAAGGCCTGAACGTATCGAACGCTCCGATGGCTCTGGGCTGGCCGGGAATGAGGGAGAAAATGGCCCGGCCCGGAGAAGGTGCGGGAACATGGGGGGGCACAGGGCCTGAAGGTCGGCAAAGTTGTTCAATTTTGCTATTCGATAATGAGTTATCGTTTGATATATCTAAACAAAAAATGACCTGTCAGGGGTCGCAGAGCCCAGGTCGGGACCAACATGGCGAGGTGCAGGCGGCACTGTACTCGCATCCCGCCCATAAATAGAGGTCGCCCGGGCGACCTCTTTGTCGCCTGCTAGTTCGCTGCGGATCAGGGCAGGGCATCGGCCCGGAAGGTGTTGCAAGGATCTGTGTCCCTCGTGTCTCAATCGATCAGGGCAATGCATCGGGCCGGAAGCTGGCGCGGATCTGCGGCACCAGGGGGGAGGGGTCGAAGCCTTTCTCCTCCCCGAGCACCGGGTGGAGCAGGGGTTGGTCACGGATGGGGGTGAGGTCCCCCGCCAGCAGTTGCCTTGTGGCCTGCCCCATCTGGTAGAGCTGGCGCACCGGGCCGAACTGGCGGGCGAGATCCAGCCCGTCCCCGGCCCGGGTGAAGGCCATCATGGGGATCTGGTAGCTGGCATCCCGTGGCGGTTTGGTGCCGTGGATACCCTTGCCCGCCGACATCAGGAAGGGCTGGTGATCCCCGAAGGCCACCACCAGGTAGCGCTTGCCGGAGTTGTCCAGGGTCTTGAGCAGCCGCTCCAGGGAGGCCATGGCATCCACCACCCCGGTGTAGTAGGTGTTGAGCAACTGGGTATCCGCCGGGCTCTGATCCGGGCAGGCGCCGCTGCGCTGCTGGGCCCGGTAGCGATCCCCGTCGAAGGGGCCGTGCCCCTGCATGGTGACCGCGTAGGCGAACAGGGGCTGATCGTCCTGGTTGCTGCGTTTGAGCAGGTGATCGATGAGGGCATCGTCGGAGATGTAGAGCCCCTTGTGCTCGAGGGCGGTGAAGCGGGTATCGAACCAGCGCTCCTGATAGCCGAGGGCCGGGATCGCCTTGGCGCGGCCCCAGAACTTCTCCACATAGGGGTGGGCGAACAGGGTCTGGTAGCCGCTTTGGGCTGCGCTGCGCGCAAGGCCGGGCACCTTGTCCGAGAGGTAGTAGTAGGGCACCACCCCCTGTTTGAGCAGGCCCACCGGCAGGCCGGTGTTCATCTCGAACTCCGCCAGCACCGTCATGCCCCCCGTGGTGGGGGAGTGGATGGTCTTGCGCCATTGGGCCACGCTGGCGGGCAGGCTCAAGATGGGGGCGGGGGCGCAGAGACGGCCCTGCCAGTCAAGCCAGAGCGACTCGTATTGCAGCACGATCACCAGATCGAAGCTGGGAGCCCTGGGCTGGGCGGGCAGGCTCAGCTCCGGGGTGCGCTCGTTGATCTGCAAGGGGTAGCGAAACACGTTGCCGCTTTGCAGCATCTCGTCCACCAGGTTGAACAGGTAGAGGCCGGGGCCGGCGCGGATGATGTCCCTGTGGTAGTTCACCGCCCTGTCCACGTAGCGGATGTTGGCCCCGAGCAGCTTGTTGCCGGTCTGGGTGGCGAACACGCAGAGGGCGAAGAAGGCGGCGGTGGCGGCGGTGGTGCGCAGCAAGCCCCGCAGGATCCAGCGGGAGAGGGCTAAGCGCCACACCAGAAAGAGGAGCCCCAGCACGACGAGCACCGGCACCACAGGGTGCTGATCGAGCAGGATGTGCAGCAGGGCCAGCAGGTTGCCCAGATCGTCCCCCCCCAGCGGCACCCCGTAGATGGCGATCTTCATGAAGTTGGCGAGCAGCCCGATGCCCGAGAGGGCGGTGAAGAGCAGCCCCATATAGAGGCTGAAGCCTGCGAGGGCGCAGAGGCTCCAGCCCAGCACCATGCTGCCCCAGGCGAGGTAGTAGTGCTCGGGCCGAAAGCCCGACCAGAACAGGAATTCCCCCAGCTTGAACACCACGAAGCCGTGGAGCAGCACGAAGGTGAGGTTGCCGAGCAGCAGGCTGCCTGCCACCCGGGCGCGGTAGCTTCGGCGCAGCCGCGGCAGCAGGGTCTTGAGCACGGCGGCGCTCACCAGCAGCACCAGCAGCAGGCTGGTCATCAGGTAGAGGAGGTTGAAACCGCGCTCCGGCAGGGTCTGGAGGATCTGGCTGTATTCGGCGCTCTCCGGCCTGTCTGCCAGCAGCAGCCCGATGCGCAGCTGGTAGCGGCTGTCCAGGGCGTCGTCGGGGGCGCGCAGGGCGCTGTTGAGGCTCAGGGTGCAGCGCTCCTTGCGGCACTTCTGGCGCTTGTCCACCGCCTGGCTCAGCTGATCGATGCGCACCCCTTTGTCGTTGAGCAGCTCCACCCGCACCTTGTCTCCCTCCTGCAGGGGTTTGAGCAGTTGCCACTGGCTGCGCACCACCAGATAGAAGCCCCGGTTGTCACTTTTGTAGAGCAGGCTGTAGCGATTGAGGGTCGCGATGGGCTGATCCGCCGGGCCCAGAATGAGGGGGGCGGCACGCCCGAGCCAGCTGACGGGGTTGAGCAGCGGCAGGGCGAGGGTCAGCAGCAGCAGGGCGGTCAGCAGACCCAGCAACAGCCCGGCCAGGGGCTGGGAGGCGGGGCGGTGGCCGGTGACGGGGGCATTCATAAGGGCTCATCCTTGGAGCGGTCATGGCAGCGACGACTGCCTCTATTTTGACCCGATGGTGCGTGGCTTGTTCCTTGATGTCAATTTGATGACAACAAGATGAATATTCCGTGATGAGCACTGTGAAGCAATTTGTGATCCCGATCCGCCAGGGGCACTCATTCTGTGATGAAAGCGTCATCATGAGCCTTTGCTGCTGGTCTGGGAGGGGGGCGCTGTTTAGTCTCTCAGTAACGGTTGGAGGTACATGTATGAATCCCAAAGTTGCGGCGCGTCAGGCCAGATTGCTCCAGATGCTGGAGAGCAAAGAAGAGATCCGGATCGGGCGGGAGCGGGACTGCCCCCTGCCGCTGCCCCAGCTCGTCCGGCTGACCGAGGATCACCCGGACGTCGTCAAGGTCTACGGTCACGGGCTCACCGCCGAGGTGTTCCATCTCAAGGTGGAGGGGCACCACTGGTGCCTGAAACGCTGCCGCCAGGACTCTCTGGTGGCCAATGTGGACGGCAAGACCGCCTTTCTCACCGAGCTGGAGCGGCGTCGGGAGATAGAGAGCCTGCGGGAGCTGCACCCCACCATCCTCTCCAACGTGGTCTGTACCAGTTTCGGCTCCGCCCGGGCCGGGGTGCTGGTCTCCCCCTGGTTGCGGGGGGAGCCGGTGCGCACGCTCTGCGAGCGCAACCTGGCGCAGATGCTGGCGGTGGAGGCGGAGCTGGCCCGCTGGGGCTGGTTTGACTGGGATCCGAGCCCGGGCAACCTGCTGGATGACGGCCAGCATATCTCGGTGTTCGATTTTGGCTACATGTGGCCCTTCGATCCCCTGCACGAGTTCAACTCCAACGGCCTCACCGATCCCGACTTCCACGTGCCTGAGCGGCTGGAAACCCGCACCCTCTCCGGGCTCTGGCTGGACGAGGCGGATCCCTTGCCGCTGTTTCGCCGCTGGCGCGAGCTCTGCCTCGCCTGGGCCAGGGGAGAGCTGCAATACCTGTCGCGGGAGGGGGCGAGCGCCCCCGTGCTGGCGCGGATGCAGGGACTGGTGGGGGAGTGGAGTGCGGCGCTGGCAAGCGACGAGGCGCTGGCGGCCAACTGGTGGCGCGACATGTACCGCAGCCATCGGCTCGACATCCTGGACGACCTCAGCGGCAAGAGCTGCGGCCCGCTCACCTTGCGCCGTCTCGACTGGCTGGAGCAGGCGGTACGGGAGCACTTCCCGGCCCTGGTGGACAATCTGGCCCCTGACGAAGCGGGGCTCGGTCAGGCCGGGTTGCTGCAACGGCTGGGAGGGCTGCGCGAGCAGAGCCGGGCCAATCTGCTGCCCACCCGGGCCACCCTGGTCACCAGCTGATGGTGAAAGAAGAGTGACAAGAGGGGCGCCGCGGCGCCCCTCTTTGCTGAGTGGGGAAGGCCGCCCCGGGTGATGGGGCGGACGAGGCTTGTGGTGTGCCAGCGCCGGGGCGACTCAGTCGAGCAGTTCCCGGTGCAGGCAGTTGACGATGTGGCCCGCCTCGTCCTCTTTGACCAGGAAGCAGAGGTTGTGGGCGCTGGCGCCGTAGCAGATCATCCGGATGTTGTGCTCGCGGATGGCGTCGAACACCTGGCTGCCCACCCCGGCCGCTTCGCTCATGCGGTTGCCGATGAGCGCCACCAGGGCGAAACCGGTCTCCACTTCCACCTTGCACAGCTGGCCGAGCTCCGCCAGCACCTTGTCGTTCAGGATGGGTTCGCCGTTGCTCTGGCTGCCGGTGTGATCCAGGGTCAGGGAGACGCTCACCTCGGAGGTGGTGATGAGATCCACCGAGATGCGGTGACGGGCCAGGACGCCGAACACCTCGGCCAGGAAGCCGTAGGCGTGGAACATGTTGAGGCTGTGCAGGGTCACCAGCACCTGCTGGCGGCGCAGGGCCACGGCCCGGAACAGCGGGTTGCTGCGGGTGGTGGCGCGGATCCAGGTGCCACCGGCGGCGGGATCCTTGGCGGAGCCCACGAACACCGGGATGTCCTGGCGCAGCGCGGGTTGCAGGGTAGCCGGGTGCAGCACCTTGGCGCCGAAGGTGGCCATCTCCGCCGCCTCCACGAAGCTGATTTCGGGGATGGGGCGGGCGCGGGTAACCAGGCGGGGATCCGTGGTGTAGATGCCGGGCACGTCGGTCCAGATCTCGATGCTGCCAGCGTCCAGTGCCTCGGCCAGGAGGGCCGCGCTGTAGTCGGAGCCGCCACGGCCGAGGGTGGTAGTGCGGCCATCGCCGTCGGCACCGATGAAGCCCTGGGTGATGACCAGGCTGTCACCCAGCAACGGGCCCACCGCCTGCTGGCAGAGGGCGCGAGTCGCCGCGAGATCCACGGTGGCCTTGCCAAAGCGGCTGTCGGTGCGCAGCAGTTGGCGCGCATCCTGCCACTGGGCCTTGACCCCGCGCTGGTGCAGGAGTTCGGTGAAGAGACGGGTGGACATCAGCTCGCCGCAGGCGATGAGGCGATCGGCGAGTTCGGCGTCGGTGTGCTGACTGGCCTGACGGGCCATGGTGCGAATGTCGCCGAGCTGGGCATGGATGAGGGCGCTCACGTCGCTCGGGTTGCCAAGGGCGGCCAGAATGGCCAGCTGGATGTCGGCAAGCCTGGCAAGCTGGGCATCCTGTCCGGCTTCGTCCAGTTCACCCTGAGCCAGGCTCACCAGCAGGTTGGTGACGCCGGCGCTGGCGCTCAGCACCACCACCCGGGTCGCCGGATTGGCCAGCACCACGTCGGCGCAGTGGTTCATGGCCGCGGCATTGGCGACGCTGGTTCCGCCAAACTTGGCGACATTGATCGGGTTCATTGCATACTCCTGTCTCAAGGTGAAAATCCGGTTTCATCGGGCAAATAGAGAGGAGGAGGCAAAAAATGGCAGGAAAACGCGAGGATCCCGGCCAGAAGCACTCCACCTGCAGAGCCCATCCCGTACCCGCCCCAAGTGGGGCGCGGTGTGGGATGACCACTACCGATGACAACCCGGGGGATTCAGCCCCCGCAGCCGACGTGGCGGTGTCCAGTCACTCGCCTCGTCTCGGCGCTGCTCCCCCTGACCCAAGTTCACCGGACACTGGTGTCCTCCCCTGGGCTGCCTGGGCAGCGCTCCTCTTCTGGTGCCACCTGTGACAGGTGGCGTGCATGTACAAATACCTTGGTCTGGATTGCACTGTCAATCGAGTTCGTAAAAAAGAACAAAATTGACGGTAACCAGGCACAAGATCAATCAGTTACGAAATGGTCTTGGACAAAACCTTGGAGCGACGCTGCCAGTTGTAGAAGCGCTGGCGCTCCACCGGCAGATCTTCGACTTCCAGGGGATCGAAGCCCCGCTCCCGGAACCAGTGGATGGAGCGGGTGGTGAGCACGAACAGGCGACGGATGCCGAGCCGCCTGGCCCGTTCGGCCACCTTGGCGATCAGGGTGTCTCCCCGGTTGGAGTTGCGATACTCCGGGTGGATGGCGACGCAGGCCATCTCGGCCATGGCTTCTTCCATGAAGCAATAGAGCGCGGCGCAGCCGATGATGAGGCCGTCCCGCTCGATGATGGTGAACTTGTCTATCTCCATCTCCAGCTGCTCCCGGGAGCGGCGCACCAGGATCCCTTCCTCTTCCAGCGGACGGATGAGATCCAGGATGCCGCCGATGTCCTCAATGGTGGCGGCCCGGGCCCGCTCGGCGCTTTCGCGCACGATCTGGGTACCCAGCCCCTCGCGGCTGAACAGCTCCTGCAGCATGGCGCCGTCGTCCTGATAGCTCACCAGGTGGGAGCGGGGTACGCCACCCCGGCAGGAGGCGATGGCCGCGCGCAGGTAGCGGGCGGTGCCTGACATCTCTTCCCCCGCCTGCTCCAGCGCCACCAGCAGCTCTTCGGCCTGCTCGGGGAAGAGCTCGGAGATGGCCTCCCCGTGCCTGTCCATTACCCCCTGGGTGCTGCTGAAGCAGATGAGCTTGTCGGCTTTGAGATCCACCGCCACCCGGCGGGCTACCTCTTCCGAGCTCAGGTTGAAGCTCTCGCCGGTGACCGAGCAGCCAATGGGGGAGATGAGCACCAGGCCGTGCTGATCCAGCTGGCGGGTGATCCCCTCCACATCGATGCGACGCACCCGGCCGCTGTGGCAGAAGTCGATGCCGTCATCCACACCCAGCGGCTGGGCGGTGACGAAGTTGCCGCTCACCACGCTGATGCGGGCCCCCTGCATGGGTGTGTTGGCGAGCCCCATGGAGAGCTGGGCGGTGATGTCGTATTGCAGACCGCCGCACACCTGCTTGATGATGGCGAAACTGGCATCGTCGGTGACCCGGATCCGCTTGTGATACTGGGCCTGGATGCCGGCGCGGGCCAGGGCCTCGTCATTTTGCGGACGCGAACCAAACACCAGTACCAGGCGGATCCCCAAGGTCTGCAGCAGGGCGATGTCGCTGACGATGTTGGCGAAATTGGGGTGACAAATGGCTTCCCCGCCGATCATCAGGACGAAGGTGGCACCCCGGTGCACATTGACATAAGGGGTGGATTGCCGAAAGGCATGGACCAAGCTGGGTTCGCGTTCACGCACGTGTTTCATTCCATAAAAAAGCAGCAATTTGCCCAATATATGAAAATAAATTCACAAATCAAGACTAAATATCGACTTGGTGTTTTTTTGTCGCCATTTTGACCAGTGCGGGCGGGGAGGGGAAGACGCAGGCGAGGGCGGGAGGGTCGCCCCGGGGGCCGCTCCCTGGTTGATCCGGGCTAATAACCTGATATCTTCGGTGTTCCTTTTCGTCAGCCGCATTGCGCGGGGTTTTATACAAGGACAGGGCATATGGAGCAGATTATTTCACCGGCAGAGGCGCTGCCGGGACGGCGGGAAGCGCTGGAGATTGGCCAGGTGCACGCAGTAAACGGCCACCCGACCCAGGGGCCCTGGCCCGAGGGGATGGAGCTTGCCTGGTTCGGCATGGGCTGTTTCTGGGGTGTGGAGCGTCTGTTCTGGCAGCAGCCCGGGGTCTATTCCACCGCCGCCGGGTATCAGGGGGGGCTGACCCCCAATCCCACCTACAAGGAGGTGTGCAGCGGCCTGACCGGCCACGCCGAGACGGTGCAGGTGGTGTTCGATCCCAAGGTCATCAGCTATGGGGATCTCGTGAAGCTGTTCTGGGAACACCATGATCCGGCCCAGGGGATGCGCCAGGGTGGCGACATCGGCACCCAGTATCGCTCCGTCATCTTCGTCGGGGACGACACCCAGGAGGCGATTGCCCAGCAGAGCCTGGCCGCCTACCAGCAGGCCATGACGGCGAGCGGTGACGGGCGCACCATCACCACCCGCATCCTGCCGCTGGCCCCCTTCTATTACGCCGAGGATTATCACCAGCAATATCTGGAGAAGAATCCCGAGGGGTATTGCGGCCTGGGGGGCATCGGCGTCTGCCTGCCTCCCAGCCTGAATCGCTGAGGCGTCATTGCATACCACGGGGGCCATCAGGCCCCCGTGTCATTGTGATGAAAAATAATTGAAAAAAATGCGTCAGGTGGGGAACTAAACTGAACCCTGGCTGACCAACAGGGTAGCGACCACGGATGGTTGCCAAGACCAGACACATTTTTTTGCCCCGAAATTCATTACTCTGACAAGCGCGATGAATTGACAATGCTAGCAAGCAGGGCTGCCCGATGAGGCGGCCCTTTTCATTGGGCGTCCCGCCTCACTCCTCGCCTCATTGCATCTCGTCCCCTTGCCGTCACGGCAGGGGGGGGTCAGCTGATGGTGCTGTCGAACAGGTTCTTGATGAGGTCGATGAACTCGATGAGGAAGGCTTGCTGGGCTTCGCTGGGGGCGGACAACCAGACGGCGGAGAGCACCTCTTCCAGGTCGGCGACCACGGCATCGGCCTCCTGCATGATCAGGAAGCGCACCTTGGGGTCGAGCTGGGGGTTCTGCTCGCAGATGGCCATCAGGTTGTCGGCCACCCGGCTGCTCACCAGATCCTCGATGGTCTGGGCGCCGCCGCCTTGTTGCTGGCTCTCGAACAGACCCAGACTCTCTACCAGATACTCGATCAGCGCAATGTAACCGTCGCTCTCTACCACCATGATGGCTGCCCTTTCTTCATTGCCTTGGGGAAATGGTGCGTATTTTAGTGGCTGAACCCGTCATGGCAAGCGGCAGTGGAGCCGATGGCGGATAAATTGGACACCGCCGCGCTCCACCGTCTCCAATCCGGTCAGCAGGAAGCCGTGACGCAGGAAGAGAGCGAGGCTGAAGGCGCTCGCCTCCGTGGTGAGGCTGCCAAGTCCCATCTGGCTGGCGGCTGCCAGCACCCGCTCCAGCAGCAGGGTGCCGAGCCCCTGGCGCGGATGATCCGCGCTCACGTAGAGCAGGCTGAGATGACCGTCATCGCTCAGGGTGGCAAAGCCAAGGGGCACATCGTCTTGCTCGATGACCCAGCCATGGTGCTCGCGCAACTGGCTGGCAAGCCCCGGGTGATGGGCGCCCCTGGCCCACTGCTCCACCTGCTCCGGGCTATAGTGTGCAGGCCCCAGGCGGCGTACCGACTGCTCGAACAGATCCAAAAGCCTTGGTATGTGCGCCTCCTCGAGGGGGACGATGCGAGGAGAAGAAAGAGACGGCATGGATCAACCCTCCCTGATGGTCGCGCGGGGGGCCTGGGGCCGCTTCGCCCTGGGCAGACCCGCCACCACCCGCTCATAGGAGTGGACTATCCAGCCCTGCCAGAGATCGTCAGACAGGCCTTCACTCAGGGTCACCGTGTTCCAGTGCTGCTTGTTCATGTGCCAGCCCGGTTTCACCTCGGGGTGGATCTCCCGCAGCAGCAGGGCGAGCTCGGGTTCGCACTTCAGGTTGATGGAGAGGGGCTCCGCCTGCCAGTCCACCAGGGCAAACATCTTGCCGGCGATGCGGTAGACCAGGATCTCCGGGCCGAAGGGGGTGTCCTCGGTGGCGCCGGGCTGGCTGAGCAAAAATTCACGCAATTGAACGAGGGTCATGGGGACTCCAGGCTGGTCCGATCATGGTGGAAGCATGTTCACCGGGGTGAGCCTTCTGTTAATATGCGCGCCGAGTATACCCCCCATCACCCCGGGAGCCCATGAGATGTTGTACCACAAGACCTTTGAACTGGGTCCCGATCGGGATTGGGTGGTGTTCGTGCACGGTGCGGGCGGCAGCTCCTCCATCTGGTTCAAGCAGTTGCGGGCCTACCGGGAGCACTTCAACGTGCTGCTGCTGGACCTTCGCGGTCACGGCCAGTCCAACCAGCTGCAGCAGGTGGTAAAGGGGCACTACAGCTTTCGGGCCGTGACCGAGGATATCCTGCGCCTGCTGGATCACCTGCGCATCCCCCACGCCCATTTTGTCGGCATCTCTCTTGGCACCATCCTCATCCGCCACCTGGCGGAGCTTCGCCCCGAGCGGGTCAAGAGCATGGTGCTCGGCGGCGCCATCCTGCGTCTCGACATCCGCTCCCGGGTGCTGGTGCAGCTTGGTCGCCTCGGCCAGCACTTCCTGCCCTACATGTGGCTCTACCGCCTGTTCGCCTTCATCATCATGCCGCGCCAGCACCATCAGGAGTCCCGCAACCTCTTCGTGCGCGAGGCCAGAAAGCTGTGCCAGAAGGAGTTCAAGCGCTGGTTCCGTCTCGCCACCGAGGTGAACCCCCTGATGCGCTACTTTCGCGAGCGGGCCCTGCCCATTCCCACCCTCTACGTGATGGGGGAGGAGGATCACATGTTCCTCGCCCCGGTGCGCGAGCAGGTGGCCCGCGACCCTTACAGCCGCCTCGAAATCATCGAAAAGTGCGGCCACGTCTGCAACGTGGAGCAGCCGGATCACTTCAACCGCCAGTCCCTGGCGTTTCTCTCCCGTCAGGCGGCGTCATCCGCCCTCTGAGGCCCGACAAGGGCCTCAGAGGAAGTAGTGGCCAATCTCCAGATAGCGCTGGCGGATGTGCTCGATGAGCAGCCTTATCTTGCGCGGCGGCTGGCGGGTGAAGGGGTAGACGGCGTAGATGCCGAGCTTCTTGCCCACCCGGTCGGGAAACAAGTCCACCAGATCCCCCTGCATCAGGTCGTGATAGACCAGACAGCGCGGCACATAGACGATGCCGCGCCCCCCCAGCGCCGCCTTGCGCAGGGCGCCGGCGTTGTCGGTTGAAAAGCTCCCCGACACCGACACCAGATAGTTGCCCTCTTCCCCCTTGAAGGCCCACTCCGAGGCCCCCGTGCTCTGGTAGGCGTAGCGCAGGCAGTTGTGGGCGAGCAAGTCTGACGGCTCCCGCGGCGCCCCGAAGCGGCGCACATAGGCGGGGGCGGCGCAGATGACCCACTGGGAGTCGAGAATGTGGCGGGCAATCAGGCTCGAGTCATCCAGATAGCCGGTGCGAATGACCAGATCGAACCCCTCTTCCACCAGGTTGACGAAGCGGTTGTCCAGCGACATCTCCACCGTGAGCCCCGGGTGCTGCTGGCAAAAATCGGCCACCGCATCGGCGAGCAAGAGCTCCCCCGAGATGGTGGGCACCGACATCCGCACATGACCGCTCACCTTTTCACCAAATCCCGCCACCGCGTCGAAGGCGTCCAGTGCGGCGGCCTTCACATTTTTGGCACCTTGATAGAGCGCCTTGCCCGCCTCGCTCAGGGTGAGCCGGCGGGTGGTGCGATAGAGGAGCTGGACCCCGAGCTCCTCCTCAAGACGCCCGATCCGCTTGCTAACCACTGAATTTGTCAGGGAATTTTGTTCCGCTACCTTGCTGAAGGATCCGGCCTCCACCACCTGGGCGAAGAGGATGAGGTCGTCGGTACTGGCCATATTGATCAACTTTTGGAACGAATGTTGTTCATTATTTCCATATATCGCGAAAAAGGAACAGGGTAAGGTCACGTCCGCTTAACAAAACAACAACAAGGTGCGCCTCTGCACCCCTCTGGACAAGGACGCAATGATGACAGACACCCTGCTGGCCCTGGTGGCCTTCTCGCCGATCCTGGTGGCCGCCGTGCTGCTGGTCGGCCTCAACTGGCCCGCCAAGCGCGCCATGCCCGTCGCCTTCCTGTTGACCGTGTTCATCGCCCTCTGGGGCTGGCAGATGAGCCCAACCCGGGTCTTCGCCTCCACCCTGCAGGGGCTGGTGATCACGGTGACCGTGCTCTGGATCGTGTTCGGCGCCATCCTGATGCTCAACACCCTCAAACACACCGGCGCCATCACCGCCATTCGCGGCGGTTTTACCAACATCTCGCCGGACAGGCGCATCCAGGCCATCATCATCGCCTGGTGCTTCGGCGCCTTTATCGAAGGGGCCTCGGGTTTTGGCACCCCGGCCGCCATCGCCGCGCCGCTGCTGGTGGCCATCGGTTTTCCGGCGCTGGCCGCCGTGCTGCTCGGCATGATGATCCAGTCCACCCCGGTGTCGTTCGGCGCGGTGGGCACCCCCATCCTGGTGGGCATCAACAAGGGGCTGGATAACCAGGCCATCGGCCAGACCCTGAGCGCCGGTGGCAGCAGCTGGGACATCTATTTGCAGCAGGTGACCACCAACGTGGCCCTCATTCACGCCACCGTCGGCACCCTGATGCCGGTGCTGATGGTGATGATGCTGACCCGCTTCTTCGGCCGCAACCGCAGCTGGACAGAGGGGCTCTCCATCCTGCCCTTCGCGATATTCGCCGGGCTCGCCTTCACCGTCCCCTATGCCCTCACCGGCATGCTGCTCGGCCCCGAGTTCCCGTCCCTCATCGGCGGTCTGGTGGGGCTGGCCCTGGTGGTGACGGCGGCGCGAGCCGGTTTTCTGGTGCCCAAGAACTCCTGGGATTTCGCCCCCGAGAACGAGTGGCCCGCCGAGTGGCTGGGTTCCCTCAAGCTCGATCTCAAAGAGGCCGCTGGTCGCCCCATGTCGCTCATGCTGGCCTGGCTCCCCTATGTGGCGCTGGCGCTCCTGCTGGTGGCGAGCCGGGTGAGCCCGGAGTTCAAGGCAAGCCTCTTGTCGGTGAGCCTCGCCTTCACAGACCTCTTGGGGGAGAAGGGGGTCAGCTCCTCCATTGAGCCGCTCTACCTGCCGGGGGGCCTGCTGGTACTTTGCGCCCTGCTCGCCACCTGGCTGCAGTCGCGCTCCCTCGCCCCCTTCGGTCGGGCATTGGGGGAGTCCAGCCGCACCCTGATCGGCGCCGGTTTCGTGCTCATCTTCACCGTGCCCATGGTGCGCATCTTCATCAACTCCGGCGTCAACGGGGCGGATCTCGCCAGCATGCCGGTGACCACCGCGAATTTTGCCGCCGGGCTGGTGGGGGAGTTCTTCCCTGCGCTCAGCGCCACCATCGGCGCGCTGGGGGCCTTTATCGCCGGCTCCAACACGGTATCGAACATGATGTTCAGCCAGTTCCAGTTCGAGGTGGCCCAGACCCTGGGGGTCTCCACCGCCGCCATGCTGGCCCTGCAGGCAGTCGGCGCGGCTGCGGGCAACATGATCGCCATTCACAACGTGGTGGCGGCCTCGGCCACCGTGGGGCTGCTCGGCCGTGAGGGGGCGACGCTGCGCAAGACGGCGCTGCCGACCCTCTACTACCTGCTGGTCACCGGCCTTATCGGGCTGGTGCTCATGTACAGCTTCCACATCTCGGACGCACTGCTGCAGCTCAAGTAAGGAGAGCAAGTGATGAAGGTAATGCGGGTCTACCCGGCCAAGCCGGCCGATGTCTATCTCTACGCCACCTGTCTGGTGGACCTGTTCGACCCGGTGGCGGGGCTCGATGCCATCGCCCTGATCGAGCGGGAAGGGATAAGGGTGCACTTTGTCGAGAAACAGACCTGCTGCGGGCAGCCGGCCTACACCTCGGGTCACGAGGAGGAGGCGCGCAAGGTGGCGCAAAGCCAGATGGCGCTCTTCCCCGAGCCCTGGCCGGTGGTGGTGCTGTCGGGCTCCTGCGGCGGCATGATGCACCACCACTACCGCCGCCTCTTCCCCGAGAGCCCCGAGGTGGCCGATTTTTGCGATCGGGTGTTCGAGCTCACCGAGTTTCTGGCCCGGGTCTGCCGGGTGCGCTGGCACGGGGTGGGGGAGGCGAGCATCGTCATGCACACCTCCTGCTCGGCCCGGCGCGAGATGCAGGTACACACCACGGCCCGCAGCCTGCTGGGGCAGCTCGATGGCGTCACCTTGCATGAACAGGCCTACGAGAGCGAGTGCTGCGGTTTTGGCGGCACCTTCTCGGTGCGCCACCCCCACATCAGCCAGGCCATGGTGGAGGACAAGACCCGCCACCTGCTGGCCACCGGCGCCGACACCTTGGTGAGCGCCGACTGGGGGTGCCTCTTGAACATCAAGGGATCCCTGGCCTATCAGGGCAGGATCTTGCCTGCCACCCACCTGGCGAGCTTCCTGCTCGCCCACAGCCGCCCCGACAGTGACGAAATAGCTCATAACGGCGCCGCTGTTAGCGATTTGGCTCATACCAAAGAGGCCCAGCCCCATGTCTGATCACGCCAAGTATTCGCCGCGCCGCTTCCATCCCCAGGCCGAGGCGGCCCTGGCCGACCCCGTGCTGCGCCAGAATTTTCGCGGCGCCATGGATTACCTGCGCGCCAAGCGCCGGGATGCCTTCGCCGACCCGCAGGAAGAAGCGGCGGTGCGCGATGCGGCGGAGCAAATTCGCCAGCGCTGTCTCTCGCGCCTGCCGGACCTTTTGGAGCAGCTCGAAGCCAACTGTGAGCGCAACGGCATCCGGGTGCACTGGGCCCAGACGCCGGCCGAGGCCAACGCCATCATCCTCGGTATCGCCCAAAAAAACGGGGTGAGCAGCATCGTCAAGGGCAAGTCCATGGTGAGCGAGGAGGTAGGCTTCAACCACGAGATGGCGCGCCACGGCATCCGCTGCCTTGAGAGCGACATGGGGGAGTTTATCGTCCAGCTCGACGGCGACACCCCGTCCCACATCATCATGCCCGCCATCCACAAGAACAAGCAGGAGGTGAGCGACACCTTCGCAAGCAACCTGGAAGGCTTCACCCCCACCACGGACGTGGACGCCCTGATCCAGACCGGGCGGCGGGCCCTGCGCGAAGAGTTTCGCCGCGCCGGCATGGGGCTCTCCGGCGTCAACTTCGCGGTGGCCGAGACCGGCAGCCTGTGTCTCGTCGAGAACGAGGGCAACGGGCGTATGTGCACCACGGTGCCGAAAGTGCACGTGGCCATCACCGGCATCGAGAAGGTGGTGGAGTGCTTATCCGACGTGCCGCCCCTCTACAGCGCCCTGACCCGCTCGGCCACCGGTCAGGCCATCACCACCTACTTCAACGTCATCAGCGGCCCGCGCCGGGCAGGGGAGCTGGACGGCCCGGACGAGGTACACCTGGTGCTGCTGGACAACGGCCGCAGCCAGGCTTACCGGGATGAGGAGCTGCGCAAGACATTGCAGTGCATCCGCTGCGGCGCCTGCATGAACCACTGCCCGGTCTACACCCGCATCGGCGGCCACGCCTACGGCACCATCTACCCGGGGCCCATCGGCAAAATCATCTCCCCCCACCTGCTGGGGCTGGAAAGCACGAGCGATCTGGTGACGGCCTCGAGCCTGTGCGGTGCCTGCGGCGAGGTGTGCCCGGTGCGCATCCCCATTCCCGACATGTTGCAGCGCCTGCGCCGGGAGGCCAAGCACAACGCACAGCCCGGTCACGAACCGCTGGCGGGGCAGGGGGCGGCCAAAAGCCGGCTCGAGACCCTTGCCATGCAGGGCTTTGCCTTTGCCGCCACCCACCCGCGCCTCTACCACGCCGCAACCGGGGTGGCCGGTCGCCTGCGGGGCTTGATGCCCAAACACCTGGGCCCCTGGACCCAGTGCCGCGAGGCCCCCAAACCCGCCCCCCAGAGCCTGCACGCCCTGCTGCGCCAGAAGAAGAAGGAGTCCTGAGATGTCGAGCAAAGAGGCTATCTTGAACCGCCTGCGCGGCGCCGCCACCCCCATTGCCCACGCACCGCACGCCTGGCAGCCCTGGCGCGGGGTAGATGACAACGCACGGCGCGAGCGCTTTGTTGCCGGGATCTGCGCCAGCCACGCTGAGATCCTCACCGTCAAGGAGGCAAGCCTGGCCCGGGAGCTGACCGCCTGGCTGGATGAAGAGGGCGTGACGAGTCTGGCCTGTGGCCAGGGCGGCCGCTGGCAAGTCGAAATCGCGGCCGCTTGCGCCGGGCGATCTGTGTTGACCCCCTCTGGCGAGTTCGCAAGCTGGAAGGACGATTTGTTCGATGCCTGTCAGGCGGGCATCACCCACTGCGCGGGGGCCATCGCCGATACCGGGACGCTCGTGTTGCTGCCCGATGGCGGCGAGCCGCGCACCTTGTCCCTGGTGCCACCCTGCCATATCGCCCTGCTGGCGGCCTCCACCATCGCCGACAACCTGGCGGGGCTGGTAGAGGCCGGGCGCTGGCAGCAGGCCATGCCCACCAATCTGTTGCTGGTCTCCGGCCCCTCCAAGACCGCCGACATCCAGCAGACCCTGGCCTACGGCGCCCACGGCCCGAGCCGCCTCTTGGTCGTGCTGGTGGAGGATTGCTGATGCGCTGGAATGAATTTGACGCCGCCATGCTTGAGCGCATCCCGCCGGAGCGGCTGGTGAGCGACCCGGACTTGCGCCTCGCCCACGGCACGGACGCCAGCTTCTACCGGCTGGTGCCCGAGCGCATCGTGCGCCTCGACTCCCTCGATGAAGTGCGCTTTGTGCTGGCGGTGTGCCGCAAATTGCACCTGCCGTGCACCTTTCGCGCCGCCGGCACCAGCCTCTCGGGCCAGGCCCTGAGTGATTCGGTGCTCATCACCCTGACCGACAGCTGGCGCGGCCACCGCATTCTGGACGAGGGGGCGCGCATCGCCCTGCAACCCGGGGTGATCGGCGCCGATGCCAACCGCTATCTGGCGCCTCTGGGGCGCAAGATTGGGCCGGACCCCGCCTCCATCAACGCCTGCAAGCTCGGCGGCATCGCCGCCAACAACGCGAGCGGCATGTGCTGCGGCACCGCCCACAACAGCTATCACACATTGCACGCCATGACCTTGCTGCTGGCCGATGGCACCGTGCTGGAGAGCGGCGACCCTCACAGTCGCGCCGCCTTTGCGGCCAAGCGCCCGGAGTTGCTGGACGGGCTCGCCGCCCTGCGTGCCGAAGTGCTGGCGAATGCCGAGCTTGCCGCCAAGATCCGCCACAAGTACCGGCTCAAGAACACCACCGGCTACGCCATCAACGCCCTGCTCGATCATGAGGATCCCGTCGATATCCTCACCCACCTGATGATCGGCTCGGAGGGAACCCTCGGCTTTATCGCCGAGGTGGTGCTCGATACCGTGCCCGAATACCCCCACAAGGCCTCGGCCCTGCTGGTGTTCCGGGACGCCGAGCAGGCGTGTCTGGCCACCTCGCGCCTGAAAAGTGCGCCGGTGGCGGCGGTGGAGCTGATGGATGGGCGATCCCTTCGCTCGGTGGCGGGCAAGCCCGGTCTGCCGGACTTTATCAAGACGCTGGATCTGGCTGCCTGCGCCTTGCTTGTGGAGGTGCATGGGGAATCGAAAGAGGCGCTGGTGGATCGCTGCGAGCAGGTGATGGGCATGGCGGCCGAGTTCGCTCAGGTCGCCTCTGTGCCTTTTACCAGCGACAGCGCCGGGCTCTGGGCCATTCGCAAGGGGCTCTTCCCGGCGGTGGGGGCGGTGCGCACCACCGGCACCACCGTCATCATCGAGGATGTCGCCTTTCCCATCGAGCGCTTGGCCGAAGGGGTGGCGGGGCTGCAAGCCCTGTTCGATCGCTTCGAATACGGTGAAGCCATCATCTTCGGCCACGCGCTGGAGGGGAACCTGCACTTCGTCTTTACCCAGGGGTTCGACGATCCGGCCCAGGTGCTCCGCTACGGCGCCTTTATGGACGCGGTGGCGGAGCTCGTCGCGGTGCGCTTTGGCGGGTCTCTCAAGGCCGAGCACGGCACCGGCCGCAACATGGCCCCCTATGTGGAGCTGGAATGGGGGCCGGAGGGGATGGCGCTGATGCGCCGCATCAAGGCGCTGCTGGACCCGGACGGCCTGCTCAATCCCGGCGTCATCATCAACGATGACCCCAAGGCCCACCTGGCCCATCTCAAGCCCATGCCGGCGAGCGATGCCATCGTGGATCCGTGCATCGAGTGCGGCTTTTGCGAGGCGGTCTGCCCCTCGCGCACCCTGTCGCTCTCGCCGCGCCAGCGCATCGTGCTCTATCGGGAGTTGTCGCGCCGTGGTCGCAGCGGTGAAGTTGCAGGGGATCTTGCCCGGCTGTTTGACTATCAGGGCATCGACACCTGCGCCGCCACCGGGCTGTGCGCCGATCGCTGCCCGGTGGGCATCAACACCGGAGCGCTCATCAAGAAGCTGCGCTCTGACAAGTACCAGCGCTTCGTGCCCATCGCCCGCTGGAGCGCCGATCATTTCGCCGGCGTTACCCGCACGGCCCGTGGGGCCCTCGGCTTCAAAGCCATTGCCGGGAAGGTGCTGGGAGACAAGGCGCTGGCAGGATTGGTGAACGGGGTTCGCCATCTGAGCGGCCAGCGCACACCCGCCTGGTTGCCCACACTGCCGGGGCCGAGCCGCTACCTGTGGCCGCAAGGGGAGGGGAGCCATGGCGGATCCAGCGAGGACATTGGAGAGGATCGCGCCGTGGTCTATCTGCCGTCCTGCGCCAGCCGGGTGTTCGGCCAGCAGGAGGAAGCCCCGTCACTGCCGGACGTGGTGCAATCACTCCTCAATAAAGCGGGTTGCCGGGTCATAGTGCCGCAAGGTATCGAGGGGCTCTGCTGCGGCATGCCCTATGACAGCAAGGGGATGGTCGAGGTGGCTGCCGCCAAGCGCAGTGAGCTGGCCGAGGCATTGTGGCAGGCAAGCGAGCAGGGCCGCTGGCCCGTGCTGCTCGATACCAGCCCCTGCGTGCAGCGACTGCTCTCGGGGGCACTCGGCAAGGGCCTTCGGGTGTTTGAGCCCTCTGCCTTTGTGCTGGAACACCTGCTGCCCCACCTTGAGCTGACCCCCATCGATGAGACAGTGATGCTCCATATCACCTGCAGCAGCCGGCGCATGGGGCTCGGCGATAAGATGCTGGCGGTGGCCCGCGCCTGTGCCCGCGAGGTGATAATCCCTGAGCATATCCAGTGCTGCGGCTTTGCCGGCGACAAGGGGCTGATGACGCCTGAGCTCAACGCCGCGGCGCTTGCCAGCCTGCCCGTTCAGGTCCCCAGGGATTGCCGCCAGGGATTCAGCAACAGCCGCACCTGCGAAATGGGGCTTAGCCAGCATGCTGGCATTCCCTATCACAGCATCCTCTATCTGGTGGATCAGGCGGCGAGATAGGAAAACAACAACGGCAGGACAAAAAAATCCTGCCGTTGTTGGAGACGTTAAACGCCTGGGGCGTTACTCCAAGGAGTTGCTGCGCGTCATAGTCAGAACCTGCATAGAGAAAACGGATTATCCCATCCCTGCCGAATTGTGTGCGTCAAGCCCCTGCCGGTGAGCAGTTACCGCGGGTGCTGGTGCAGCTGGGCCGATTCGGCCAGCATATCCTGCCCTAGTATGTGGCTCTATCGGCTGTGTGCCTTCATCATCATGCCGCGCCAGCACCATCAGGAATCGCGCAACCTCTTTGTGCGCGAGGCCCGTAAGCTCTGCCAGAAAGAGTTCAAACGCTGGTTCCGCCTCGCCACTGAGGTTAACCCGCTGATGCGCTACTTCCGTGAACGTCCCAGCCCATTCCCACCCTTTATGTGATGGGGGAGGAAAATCATATGTTCCTCGCCCCGGTTCGCGAGCAGGTGGCACGCGACCCCTACAGCCGGTTGGCCATCATCGAGAAATGCGGCCATGTCTGCAACGTGGAGCAGCCGGAACACTTTAACAGGCAGTCGTTGGCGTTTATATCCAGCCAAACGGTCGAGTAATAAACCATTAGCTATATTCTTTCAAATTCAAGTGCATATTTAGATTTAGACTTTACAGCTTGAAACCATTTAACATGACTCCATTCGCAACCCGAGGTGATATTCTTTAAGGTTGCCTTGTCCCGCTCTGTAGTTCTTAGCCCAAATGCTATTGAGTTAACTGCTTGCGGGGAGAATTCAACAGCCTTAGAGCTTACGAATACAAGCCTGCGTTCTCGCTCGTAGCTCCAGCTAGTATATTTAGTGCCTAAATAACTGATCCTAATAGTGCTACACCTTTGCTGTGCCATAGCCATTCCCCGGGAAAGGAGACACGGTATCCATGAAGTGTTTCACTCGAGCCAGCAGGTTGGCCATCCCTCTGCATTGATGATTGCGCGTGATGGTTTCATGCAACTTGTGCCACAGCCGTTCTATGTGATTAACCCAAGGACTATAAACTGGCTGGAATACCAGGCAGAACTTAGGGTTTTTCTTCAACCATCGCTCGGTCTGTTTGCTTTTGTGAATGATGTAGTTATCGAGGATCAGCGTGATGGTTTTGGCTCGTCGGTAGTGGCGACGCAGCTTTTCCAGCATGGCGATAAACAGGGATGAGTTTTTCTTTATCCCACTGACGTAAAGCACTCTTCCGTTGCCTGCATGGAGAACGCCTGCCAGGTAATGTTTCGCGTTCTGTCCCGGCGTGACAACCCGCTTTTGCTGCGCTCTGAACATCCAGTCGGCCCCTAATTTGGGATTGAGGTCTATATCGACTTCATCCTCATAAAACACCGGATTATCGGCATCACAGCGGGCCAGCGCAGCGTCGATATCCGCCATTTTCTCCTGATAGGCTGGGTCTTTTATCCGCAAGGTCGGCACGGGCCTTCGCCAGACAATGCCCATACGCGGTAACCATCGACGGAGCGTGGAGGCTGCCATATTGAGGCCTGTTAACCGATTGATTTTGATAGCCAATAGTTCGGTACACCAGCGGCTGCGCTGATAACCAAAATCTTGCGGAGAAAACTGCATGAGCAGCACCAGTAAAGTGACAATCTTGGCAACAGGTAAAACTGGGGCACGGCCAGCCGGTAAGGCTTCTAGCGCATCTATGCCTTCATCTCGATACCATCGAAGCCAACGGCCGATGGTCGAGCGAGCAGCGCCGGTAAGGTGATGAACATCAGTGACCGTGCGTCCTTCATGTAACAGCAAGATGGCCATCAAGCGACGAGCATGCCCTTTATCACGGGTGGCATGGATGATTTTGTGAATGCGGCGCCGTTGTGGTCGTGGCAGGGGTGGTAGGATAGGCATCAACTCAGTCCTTTGGGTGTGGCTTGTTTTGTTTGGCGACTAATGAGATCGCACAAACTGGACTGAGTTCCCTTCCTCCAGTGATCTACTATTCGGAACAGCTATTTAGTACTGAATAAAGTATATCACCTGCGATATTTTGGATGTTATTCATTCCAGGCTGATGTTCAAAATGATGAAAACGTTCAATAATCTCTTTAAATGGGTAGTTATCTTGATAAGTGACATCTATAGGATAGATCATAGAGCCTTCTGGTCTAAGGAAGGTGCGAACAAGTCCCTGATATGAGATCATGTTTGTCATCTGGAGCCATGAAAAAGGGTTCATTATGAGTCATCAGCTCACCTTCGCCGACAGTGAATTCAGCAGTAAGCGCCGTCAGACTAGAAAAGAGATTTTCTTGTCC
>NZ_JAGKRK010000056.1:0-13454 GCF_017939325.1 Aeromonas sp. MaB10011B
GCAACTTTCGTTGCTTTGGTCACTTCATCAGACATTGAAAATCAAAAATTGTTTTTGATGCTCGATGCTGTGAGTGCCCACACAGATTGCTTGATTCAAATTGTTAAAGAGCGTCACGCTTATCGCGTTGAGGAGGCGCATCTTACGCTCCTCACTTCGAAAGTCAAGCAGTTGTTTTCGCTTTTCTTTCGGCGCCCACTTCGCTAGGAAGCTGGCTCATCAGGTTGGCGTGTTCCGCCGTGCTGGTAGGGGCGCATTATAGGGAGGCCGGTTACGATGACAAGGGATTTTTTGAAGAAAGTCACGGAAACTTCAAATTATCCAGTTAGAAACAACTTACCCAGTGTATATATACAATGTTATCCACAAGCTGATGATTTCAGCCCTCTTTTATTGGCATTTATCAGGATCTTCTTGGCTGAAGGAATGCCATACTGAAGCGGATAATTTGCCTCAAGTGGTCCATGGTAGCGTCTGGTCGTAAAGCTGGTTACCATGAAGGTGAATAGAGTGTTGCACCTTTTTTGCTTTCATTTACAAAAGGTCTTTAAAGATGAATTTATCCAAGTTTCCCGTTTATGTGCAGGCAGCAGTTCTTGCTCTGGTATTGGCGCTGCTCGGCTATCTGGTTGCCCAGGCCCTGCAGTTCTCTCTGAAAGTCGAAGTCATTTTTGCCGCCGGTCTGGCCATTGGCGGTTTCGTGGTACCGCTCTTCCTTAACCGTGCGCCTGCCACCGCCCTCGAACAGGCGACCAGCCAGGAGACCTGTACCTTATATGTAGGCAACCTGCCCTATCGCGCCAACGAGATTGCGGTGCGCGAACTCTTTGCCGAGCAAGGTCAGGTACTGTCAGTTCGTCTGATGAAGGACAAGGCCACCGGCAAACGCAGGGGCTTCGGGTTTGTGGAGATGCCTGTCGCCGATGCGGCCAAGGCCATCGCCGCGCTCAATGACAAGGAGTATCAGCAGCGCACCCTGAAAGTGCGTGAAGCAAATGACAAGCGGGACCGGGATGAGAAGGACGTCAACGACGTCGACGCCTGATATTCAGTACACCACTTCTTCGAGTGACGACAGCCCCCAAGCTTGCAAGGGGGCTGTCAGTTTCTGGGCCCCTGCATCCAGTCGCGTGCAGTAGGCACGTCCCGTCCCCTCGCCAGGCGCCTGGACCGGCAGTGTCGCCAGCAGATGCGCCACCCGCCTTGCCACGGCAAGACCCGAATCGACCAGTTGGCATTCCGGCATCAGCTGTTTGATCTCTTCGTTGAGCAAGGGGAAGTGGGTACATCCCAGCACCAGGGTATCCGGCCTCTCCTCCCCTTCCATCCAGTCTGCGAGCACCTCTCTGAGCAGGGCCATATTGACCGGCAACCCCGCCAGCTTGCGCTCGGCTTCGATAACCAGTTCGGTTGCCCCCTTCAGCAGCACATGCTTGCCCGGGGCGAACTGGGCAATGAGTTCATGGGTATAGTCACGGCTGACGGTGCCGGGCGTTGCCAGCAGACCGATGTAGCCGTTACGGGTCTGGGCGGCGGCAGGCTTGATCGCGGGGACCACGCCGACCACGGGAATGCTGAGTGCGGTACGCAGGGATGGCAGGGCAATGGTGCTGGCGGTATTGCAGGCGATCACCACCAGATCAATGGCGTGCTCGGCCACCATGTGGCTGACCAGTCCGGTACAAGCCTCGATGAGGGCCGCCTCACTCAGCTCGCCATAGGGAAAGTGGGCATTGTCGAAACTGTAGAAATAGTTGTGCTCCGGCAGAGCGCGACGGATCTCCCCATAGACGGTCAGACCGCCCATACCGGAGTCGAACACGAGAATATTGGCCACCTGAGCTCCCCCTTGAATGCGAGGCCGCGATCATACTCCCGCCCGGCGCCAATAGAAAAGGCCCTGCCAATGGCAGGGCCCCTGATTTTTCAGATCCAGACAAGGGGATCAGAGTGCGTAGTCCACCGTCACATAGTAGGCACGCTCGTCAGCCGGGTAACCCACCGAGGTCTGGTATTCCTTGTCCAGCAGGTTGCTGATCTTGCCGGAGACCTTCCAGGACGGTGCAACCTGATAGCCCACCGCCAGGTTCCACACGCTGTAACCGCCCAGCTGGGTGGTATTGGCCGCGTCACCATAACGCTCACCCTGGTAGATCCAGCTCAGGGAGCCATCGAACTGCTGCCACTGCGCCTGGCTCACCCACTTGGCCCCCTTGCGGGAGATCAGCTGCAACTGCTTGTCGGTGGCCTTGTCCTTGGGATCCTTGTATTCGGCGGAAACGCGATGGCTCAGCCAGCCGGTCTCGAACTCCCCTTCCAGTTCAACCCCTTCAATCCGCGCCTTGCCGACGTTTTGCGGCGTCCACATGCCCTGGCTGTCCGGTGCCCACTGGATCATCTGCTCGAAGTCGTTGCGATAACCGGTCAAGCGCCACTCCACACCTGCGGTCTGTCCGTCCAGCATCAACTCGTGGCTTTTCGACTCTTCCGGCTTCAGATCAGGATTGCCGGACCCCGGGTAGTAGAGATCGTTGAAGGAGGGGGCACGGAAACCGGTGCCGTAACGGGCACTGAGGCGATAATCCTCAACGAAGCGCCAGCCAGCGCCGGTTTGCCAGGTGTTGTGACGTCCGAACTGCTCGTTGTCATCGCTGCGACCGCTCAGCTCGGCCTGCCAGACCTGGTTGTCAAACTGGGCCAGGGCATAGAGCCCGGTGTTGTCACGCTCATCGGCGTCACTCGGGAAGGCGACGCCAGAGGAGCGGGAACTATCGTCCAGCATGTCGCGCTGCCAGTCGGCGCCGCCCCCCAGGGTCCAGCTCTCGTCCAGTTTGACGCTGTTGACCCAGTTCAGAGTGTATTGACGGGTATAGAGTCGATCAGCGGACTGATCGCGGCCGCTGGTATCCGGGTAGTCGTAGGCATCCTGTTTGGAGAAGGCGCCGCGCAGTTCGCTCAGGTAGCGCTCGTCATGATAGCGGGAGCCGAGCTGGTAGCTCTGGTTCTCGGTCCAGGTCTCGTTGCGTTGATGAAACGCCGGGCCCCAGGCGGAAGCGGCAGAGGATCTGTCGTACTGGGCAATGTTGCGGAACCAGCGGGTCGTACCGAATAGATCCCAGTTGCTGGCCAGCGCCTGCTGATAATCCACCATGGCGTTATAGCCCCGGTGTCCATGCTTGTCGCCATCGTTCACCCCGACGATGGGGTGCACGTTGTAGCCGGTCTCGTCATCGAAACCACCAGCGACCTTGATCTGACCCGCATCACCCACCTGGCTGGCGCTGCTGAAGGCAGCCTGACGCTGCTTGTGGGAGCCCGCGCCCAGGTTGAACTTGTGCTGATTGGTCCCCTGGTCCGGGCGAGTGATGATGTTGATGACCCCACCGATGGCATCGGACCCATAAATGGTGGCGCGCGCACCGCGGATATATTCAATCCGCTCCACCTGGTTGAGGGGCAGGTTGTTGAGCTCGGTCATCCCGGCGGTCAGAGAGGCGCTGCGCACGCCGTCCACCAGCACCAGGGTCTGGGAAGAGGTGCCACCACGTACCCGAAGCGAGCTGAGCTGGCCGCGGCCGCCGTTGCTGACCACTTCCACGCCGGGCAGGGTCTTGACCACGTCGGTCACGGTCTGGGCTTGCAGGCGATCGATCTCGTCACGGGTCACCACGTTGACGGGAGCCAGCACACTGGAGGCAGGCTGGGCGACACGGGTAGCGGTCACCACCATGGTGGGATTGACGGGGATGGTCAGTTGTTGGGCAAAGGCCGCCGTTGGCAACAGGGCAGCCGCCAATAATGTCTTGGACATGAGAGATCCTTAAGTTCGCGTAAGCATCTACTTCGTGGCCGGTTTCTCTCGGCCCGAAATACGAACTTTGGCAGGTCTTCGGGCTTGGGGGCTGATGGCCTACGGCGACGGCTTCCCACCTGACGGCAGTGCCCTGATGTCGCTTCGTTCCCCCTTACCGCTGCGCGCCAGCTCCGGATTCTCACCGGATTCCCTTTTAAGCATGATGCGCCAAAGCGGGGGGATTATAGGCAGAGCCGCCTTGGATGTATAGCCATCTGGATTTCTAATGTCGTTTTTACCCAAAGCCGGTGTCAAGTGGTGCAGATCCTCGCCCCCTCTCGTACCTTGAGGCTCGTTGACCGTCATTCGAGAGGGTCAAACACAAGAAATGTTGAGCCAGATCCCACGGCTTTTTGGTAACATGCGGCAAACGTTTGACATCCGAGGAAGCCGTAATGACGACCCCCCCTATGATCGGCCTGGTAATGGGCTCCGACTCTGACTGGCCCGTGATGCAGGCCGCCGCCCGCATCCTCAAGGAGCACGGCGTGCCCTATGAAGCGCGCGTCGTATCCGCCCATCGCACCCCGGATCTCCTGTTTGAATATGCCGCCAGTGCGCGCGATCGTGGTCTGCGCGCCATCATCGCCGGCGCCGGCGGCGCAGCCCACCTGCCGGGCATGCTGGCCGCCAAGACCACGATCCCGGTGCTGGGCGTGCCCATCCCCACCCGCCAGCTCAAGGGGATGGATTCCCTGCTATCCATCGTGCAGATGCCCAAGGGCGTGCCGGTCGCCACCTTCGCCATCGGCGAGGCGGGTGCCGCCAATGCCGGTCTGTTCGCCGTGTCCCTGCTCTCTGTCGCCCAGGATGGCGACGCTCCCCGTTATCACCAGCAGCTCGACGGCTTCCGCGCCAAGGAGCGCGACCGGGTGCTGGCGCTCACCCTGGAGGAGCCGGCATGATACTGCCCCCCGCCACTTTGGGTATGCTCGGTGGCGGCCAGCTCGGCCGCTACTTCGTGATGTCTGCCCACCGTCTCGGCTACAAGGTGATCGTGCTGGACCCGGACCCCATCAGCATCGCCGGTGCAGCCGCCGACGAGCAGATCGTTGCCGCCTATGACGATGCCGATGCCCTGCGCGATCTGGCCAGCCGCTGCGATGCCATCACCTGCGAGTTCGAAAACGTGCCCGCCGCCTCCCTGGCCCTGCTGGAGCAGTACAAGCCGGTGCGCCCGGCCGCGAGTGCAGTACGTGTCTGTCAGGATCGCCGGGAAGAGAAAGCCTTCCTGACCCGCGCTGGCGTACCGGTTGCCCCGAACCTGACCCTGCTGCCCGGCGAGCCGCTGCCCGCCCTGCCCGGCGACCTCTTCCCCGCCATCCTCAAGACCGCCCGCGAGGGCTACGATGGCAAGGGGCAGTGGACTATCCACAATGCGGGCGAATTGCCAGCGGCCCTGGCCGCCAGCGGTGTCCCTTGCGTGCTGGAAAAACGCCTGCCACTGGAGGGGGAGTTTGCCCTCACCCTGGCCCGCAGTCCGAGCGGTGCCATCAGTGCCCTGCCCCTGGTGCAGAACTGGCACAGCGGCGGCATCCTAGATCAGACCCGCTCCCCGGCCAATGTGCCCGCCCTGGAGCGCGAAGCCCAGCGCATCGCCGAGCACATCATCGCCGCCCTCGACTATGTGGGTGTGCTGACGGTGGAGTTCTTCCTGGTCGGCGGTGAGCTGCTGGTCAACGAGATGGCCCCCCGGCCCCACAATTCGGGTCATCCCAGCATCGACAATGCCGGTTGCAGCCAGTTCGAGTTGCAGGTGCGCGCCCTGTGCGATCTGCCGTTGCCGGCACAGGCTGAGGTTCAGCCCGCCATCCTGCTCAACCTGCTCGGGGATCTGTGGCAAGACGGCACGCCGGACTGGGCTAGCGCCCTGGCCCTGCCCGGGGTCCACCTTCACCTCTATGGCAAGGGCGAAGCCCGCCCCGGCCGCAAGATGGGCCACGTCACCGTCACTGGCCGTGACTGGCCCGCCGTCGAGGCCACCGCGCACCAGCTGCGCGCCCTGCTGGGTCTGCCTCCGCGCTGAGTCCACCCCTTGACATGCAAAGACCCGGGCCAAGGCCCGGGTCTTTTTTTATGACTTGAGAAGCGAGAGGGGTCAGGCCCTGTCGACAGCCGCAACGGGAGCCGGCAGGCGGATGGTGAGGGAGAGCACCAGGGCAACCACCAGCAACACCAGGATCAGGTTGAAGGTCGCCATGAAGCCGCCGAACAGGGAGGCCACAATGGAGCCGATGATGCTGCCCAGACCAAAGCCCAGATAGATAACGCCGTAGTTCTTGGTCAGGTTGTTGAGGCCGAAGAAGTCGCTCACCAGCGAGGGGTAGACGGTGATGGTACCGCCGAAGCTGAACGCCACGCAGGCCACCGCCACGAAGAAGAGGTTGGCATTGAGCGGCACGAACAGCAGCAGCGCCATCCCCGCCAGGGTAATCAACTGGGCGATGGTGATGACCCGGATACGGGACATCTTGTCGGAGAGGATGCCCAGCACCAGCCGGCCGCCCAGGTTGGCCATGGCGATGATGGCGACGGCGTTGGCGGCGACCACGGCCGGCAAGCCCACCATCTTCTCGCCGATGTCCTTGGCCACGCCGATGACGTAGAGACCGCTCATGCAGGCGGTGAGGAACATCAGCGCCAGCATCCAGTATTGGGGCTTGCGCATCGCCTCGGCCAGGGTGAAGTCGCGGCTCTCGCTCTGCTGCACGGCGGCGGCCTGCTTGGGTGCATCCTTCATCAGCATGCCACCCACCAGCACCATGGACATGGCGATCAGCCCCCACAGCTGGAAGGTGGTCTCCAGCCCGTTGCTGGAAAGCAGCAGCAGGTTGATGTACTTGAAGCCCAGGCTGCCGAGGCCATAAGCACCGATGGAGCAGGCGGAGATGAGCCCCTTGCGCTCCGGGAACCACTTCACGCAGTTGGAGAGGGTCATCAGGTAGCCAGTACCGTCGGCAAAACCGACCAGGATGCCGGCGCAGAGGTAGAGCATCGCCAGGTTGCTGGCATGGGCGGTGAGGAAGAAGCCGATGCCGAGCAGCACGCCGGCGCCCAGGGTGACGTTGCGCACCCCGAACCGCTCCTGCAGCTTGCCTGCCAGGGAGGAGGCCACCGCCAGGGAGAGGCTGAGCAGGCCGAAGGCGAAGGCGACCTGGCTCACCGGCTCGTCCAGCTTGTCAGAGAGCTGGGCGTTGAACAGGCTCCAGGTGTAAACGGATCCCAGCGCGAACTGGGTGATGATGGTCCCCAACAGGGTGAGGTAACGGGTGCGATTCAGCTCTCTGGTCATGATGCGTCTCGAGGAATGGCCTTAAGGAAACTGGGGCCACTATAGGCAAGACGCCGCTCCCACCGACCGATTACGGCATGAAATGCAGATCGGCGGGAATGAATGACAATCAGAGCCGCATCAGCTGACGGAACGCCTTGATGTTGCTGCGGCTGACCGGCACCTCGAACGGCAGGTCATGGAGCCGGATGAGATAGGTGCTGTTGAACCAGGGCACTATCTCGCGGATCTTGTTGATGTTGACGCAGTAGGAGCGGTGGCAACGAAAGAACCCCTCGGCAGGCAACCGACTGACGAACTCGCTGAGGGTCATGGTCATCACGTAGCGATCGGTACGGGTGTAGACATGGGTCAGCTTCTCGTCGGCTTCCGCGTAGTAGATCTGCTCGCAGGGGGTGACGATGATGCGCTCCCCCTTCACCAGATTGACGGTGCGGTTCTGTGGTGTCCCGGACTCCGCACCCTGGGGCTGGGACTTGCCCGCCAGTTCGAGCTTTTGCAGCAGATTGATGAGACGCGGCTCGTTGTAGGGCTTGAGGATGTAGTCGAATGCCTCCAGCTCGAACGCCTCCACCGCAAACTCCTTGTAGGCGGTGACGAAGACGATGTGGGGCGGATGGCTGGACTTGTGCAGGTTCTTGGCCAGCAGCAGGCCGTCGATGGCGGGGATCTGGATATCCAGAAACACCACGTCCACCTCGTGATCCTGCAGATACTTGAACGCCTCCAGCCCGTCTTCGAAGCTCGCCACTATCTCGATGTTGCTGTGCTGCCCCACCAGAAAGGCCAGCTCCTCGCGGGCCAGATACTCATCTTCCACAATGATCGCTTTCAGCATGACATTGCCCCCATAAGGAGCACAGGAGAGGCCAGCTCCTCCCGTATCAAACATTCGTCTTCCACTATGATGGCTTTCAGCATGGCATTGCCTCCTGATCAGGCAGATAGAAACAGACTTCGGTCCCCGGCTCCAGCCGCTTGAGGTGCAGGCCGTCGCCATAGAGCAGCTTGACCCGCTGATGCACGTTCATCAGACCGATGCTGCGGCTCTCCACCCGACCGGCGGCGACCCCGTCGATCACCGCCTGGCTGATGCCGTAGCCGGTGTCGCGCACCGCGACCCGGATGCCGCCCGCCAGCTGCTTCACCTCGATGGTGACCCGACCCGGCGCACTGCGGGGCTGGATGCCGTGCAGGATGGCGTTTTCCACCAACGGCTGCAACAGCAGGCTCGGCACCTGGATATGCACGTCGTCCACCTCGAACACCACCTCCAGCTTGTCGCCGAAGCGGGCCTGCTCGATGGCCACGTAGTCGCGCACCTGCTGCAGCTCCTCCTGGATGTCGATGAGGGTGTCCCCCTTGTTGAGGTTGTAGCGCAGGTAGTCCGCGAGATTCGCGATCAGCTGGCGTGCCTGCTGGGGACGGATGCGGATCAGCGACGAGATGGCATTGAGGGCGTTGAACAGGAAGTGGGGGTTGATCTTGCTCTGCAGCGCGGTGAACTCCGCCTTGCGGGTCATCTCCTTGAGCTGCTCGATGCGCGACACCTCCATCTGGGTGGAGATGAGCTGGGAGAGGCCCACCGCCATCTCCTTGAGGGAGCTGGTGATGCTGTGGGTGCGGCGGTAGTAGATCTTGAGGGTGCCGCTGACGGCGCCGTTTTCCCGCAGCGGAATAATGATGACCGAATGGAAATCGGAGAGGTGATACTGGCGCAGATCGTTGTTGATGATGATCTGGTCGAGCAGCACCGCTTTGTGGGTCATGTCGCTGATGGCGTGGTGCTCGTCCAGCTCGTAGTAATCCTTGCCCACCCCCACATAGGCCAGCACGTCGCGGGTATCGGTGATGGCCACCGCATCGGCGCTGATCTCGCTGCGAATGATGCCGCACACCTGGCTCAGGGAGTGGCGATCGATGTTCTGGAAAAACGGCAACGTCTTGTTGGCGATGTCGAGCGCCAGCTTGGCCTGCTTGGCGGCAATCAGCTCCTTCTCGTCATCCAGATCCTGCACCAGCTTGATGATGAGCCCGATACAGAGCGCCCCGGCGATCATCGGGTAGGCAATATGACTGACTATCTCCACACCTACCGCATGGGGCTCGGTCAGTTGCCAGATCAGCAGCATGGTCAGCCCCTCGCAGGCCATCCCCGCCAGGATGCCATAGAGCCAGAGCCGCGACTTGCGACAGCGCAGGTGCAGCCAGGTGGCCAGCAGGCCGGCGATGATGCTGGCGATGAGACAGGGAATGGAGGTGTGGCCATCCATGTCGATGAGATAACGGTGCAGCCCCGAGATGACCCCGGCCGGAATGCCGACCCAGGGGCCGAACAGGATGCCGCCCGAGATGATGGCGATGATCCGCACATTGATGAGGGCCCCCTCCACCGGAATGCCGGTGTAGGTGCTGAACACCGCGAACAGACAGAAGATGGCCGCCACCAGCACCAGCTCGGCCGGGGTGTGGTCACGCTTCTGGAACAATCGCTGAAACGGCCGGGTGCGGGTGAGAAGAAAGAGCGTCATCAGCATCAGCGCCGCCCGCTCAAACACCGCCAACAACATCATCTGATTTTCGAGCATGGCTCTCCTCCGTCAATGGCATGGCGCCAGGGGGCGGATCATACCCCTTATCTGCCGCCGACTCATGGGCGAATCCGGGGAGAGCGGTTCAGCTTTCGGGGAAAGCGCCGATAAGTGGAGGCCCTCGCCAAGGAGGGCCCAGTCCGACAAAGGAGATAACTATGTTTCAAAAAAGCATGGTGCTGGCAGTGATGATCGGTTGCAGCAGTGCCGCCGTTCACGCCAATACGCAGGTGAGCCAGCTGAACTGGCAGGCCACCGCCAGCAAAGAGACCAACATGGAAGTAGCGCTTACCCACCCAGGCCTCCAGGCCATCAATTCGGATCCGGCACAGGCTCCCGTCCAGATCCTGGCAGCAGACCTGAGCCACCCGGATTTCAACACCACCTATCGTTTGCAAGCCCGCGCACTCTACGGCTCCCTGCCACAGCAGGATGATCTCCGGATCACGCTGGCGCTCAACGGACAACCCCTCGAAGCAAGCCGCGCCCTCCCCCTGGCGCAGGCGACCCGCTATTACCTCAGCTATCAGGCCCCGTCAGCCAGACCGGACCAGGTGGGCGACGCCGCCTATGAGTTGATGGTGTACTGGCTGGGCTGACCACAGGAGCCGAAGGCATGTTCCCATGCCTTCATTCCTCCCCTTCCATCACCTGCAGTTGGGTCGCCGCCAGCCGAACGACCTCGTACTCTTGCTGCAAACGGGCCAACGCCTCGGGCAGCCTCGCCTGATCGAGCTCCCAGGATTCTATTTCGCTGCAGGTCGCCACCAGTTTCAGAGTGCCCATGATCCTGGCGCCCCCTTTCAGGCGATGTATACGGTCGATGAACTGGCCGACATGCCCCTCCTCCGCGGCCCGTTGCAATCTCGCGATATCGTCGTCACTGGCCCGCACAAACTCGGCCAGCAGAGGCACCATCAGGGTCGACTGATGTGCGGTCAGCGGCCCCAGATACCGCCGGATCTCCTCCATGCAGACGACCATGTCACTCTGCTCTTCCCGCTGCATGTGCCGACGCAGGCAGTGATCGAGCGCCTCCAGTCCGACGGGCTTGAACAGACAGTCATCCATCCCTGCCGCCTGCCCTTCATTGATCTGCTCCTGCCGCGCATCGGCCGTCAGCCCGAGGATCATGGTGCGTCGCCAGCCGTGCAGCCGCTCCAGCTCACGGCACTGACGAGCCAGCTCGAATCCGTTCATGCCGGGCATGTTGAAGTCGGTCATGACGACATCCACCCTGGCTTCGACCAGCCGCCGCAGCGCCTCTTCTCCCGACTCGACGGCCGTGGCGTCATGACCCAGATAGGCCAGCTGCTGGCTGACCAGCAACCGGTTGGCTGGATGATCATCCACGACCATGATCTTCAGTCGCCGCCCCGGCTCAACCACCGGCTCCTGTGCAGGCGCAGCGGGCATCGCCACGGCATCGGCCACCGGCAGCTTCATCTCGACACTGACCCGGGTTCCCTGCCCGGGCGTACTTTCCAGTTTCAAGGAGCCGCCCATCGTCTCGCACAGGGAGCGGGAGATCATCAGACCCAGGCCTGTACCCGACTGCTGGATTTTCTCGGGTTGGCTGGCCTGGCTGAAGGGCTCGAACAGCCTGGCCTGCTCGGCCTGATCGATGCCGATACCGGTATCCAGAATGGTGAGCTGCACGGTACACCAGCCATCGCTGACCCGGGAAGCCAGCGTCACCGTGACCGATCCGCAATCGGTGTACTTGATGGCGTTACTGATCAGGTTGGAGACGACCTGCTTGTAACAAAGACCATCGATCTGCACCCAGGACGGATCGCCCGTGACGAGCTCCAGCCGCAGGTTTTTCTGCCTCGCCAGCGCAGTGAATACGGTGATGACCGACGCTGTCAGGGTCACGATGTCATGGGGCTCGGGGGCCAGTTCAAACCGGCCAGACTCGATCTTGGAAATATCCAGGATGTCGCCGATGAAGCTCAGCAGATCGCTGGCAGAGCCATGGACAATGGCGAGGGAGGCCTGATCCTCCTCATGCAGCCGACCCCGCTTGAGCGCCAGTTCCAGCAAGCCGATGATGGCATTCATGGGGGTACGGATCTCGTGGCTCATGGTCGCGAGGAAGGTGCTCTTGGCACGGTTTGCCTCCTGGGCCTCCTGGCTGGCCACCGCCAGCTCATCGAGCAGGCGTACCCGTTTGCTGACGTCGATCCAGCCCCCCACCCCCCCCCTGCACATTGCCGTCCAGATCGTAGTAAGGCTGAACCCAGTGATAGACGTCGACCCCGCCCGTCGGCAGGACCAGACGGTGATCCCCCTCCTGGGCGCGGCGGCTGTCACAGGAAAGCATCAGATCCCCGTGCAGGGGAGCAAGAAAAGGCCAGCGCGTGCGTGCGTCGTCCAGGCCCGTGCCGAGCAGACCGACCTTGGGCTCGCCAAGGAAGCTGGCATAGCTGCTGTTGCACAGCACCAGGATCCCGTTCAGATCCCGCGCATAGATGGGGTGAGGTGTCCCGTCCACCAGATCGGCGATGAACTTGAGCTGGGTGCTCAGCGCCCTCTCCACCAACCGCCGCTCGCGGATCTGCTTGCGCAGGGACAGCCCCCACAGGCCAACCCAGAGGGTCAGCAGCAGGATCAAGGCGATAAAGACCCCGAACTCCTGAATCAACTCCTGCCAGGAGACACTCTCCTGTTTGACATTGACCCGCCAGCGGTTGGAGAGCCCTTCCAGCTCATCCGGCGGAATGATGGCAATCACCTTGTCCAGAATGTCCCGCAGTAAGGGATGCGCGGGGGTGACCGCCAACGCGGCACCGATGGGGATGGAATCGAACAGCTCCCCCGTAATGATCAGGCTATCGGGGAATTTGCTGTTGACGTAGTACTTGGCCACCCGCAGCGGCAGTATGGTCACATCGCACACATCCATCGCCACACAGCGCATGGCGTCTTCAATCGTATCGAACTGCCGCGACGTCAGCTTGCCGTATTCCGCCTCGATGGCCTGGGTCGAGATAAAGCCTCTGACCATGGCCACGGTGCCGATCTTGAGCAGCGATGCAGGGGGGACCTCCCGGTGGCGCAGCCCCACCACATAGGAGAGGGGATCGAGGACAAAGGCCCGGCTGAACAGATAGCGGTTCCTGCGCTCGGCAGAGGGGCTCAACACCCCCGCATCCACCTGGCCGCTATCCAGCAACTGGGTCATCTGCTCCGGCGTCTTGGCAGGCACCACCTCGAGCTCCACCCCCAGCTTGGCTCGCATGACCTGCAGCAGATCGGCGACCACGCCGTGCATGGTACCGGTGACGTCATAGAAACTGAGGGGCGGGATGCCGCTGTTCACCGCAATCCGGATCTTCTCCCGTTTGCTCAGCCATTCCCATTGCTCGCGGCTCAGGTCGATTCTGCTGGCACCGATGGAGAGGCCCCCCCCATTCCAGCGCTTGGCCACTTCCGCCCGCTTGCCCTCGAGGATCTCCCCCAGCGCGATATCCATGATCCTCTTGAGTCGCCGCTCCTTGGGATTGAGGGCAAAGGCAAAACCGGCGGTATCGATATAGAGCGGCTTCAATAATTGAATGCTGCTCTGATAGGGAAGGTGCGAATAAGCGGGGAAATTCTTCTCGGCTGACTCAGTCATTTCATTTTTTCAGTTTGAGCCGATCTTTTCTCCCGTAAATGCCTTGAATCAGCCTATTTAGACCGTTTCTTCGCCATTTAAGGCGTTATTCCCAGT
>NZ_JAGKRK010000057.1:0-476 GCF_017939325.1 Aeromonas sp. MaB10011B
GGGGTGTGTAAGCGTAGCGATACGTTGAGCTAACCCATACTAATTACCCGTGAGGCTTAACCATACAACACCCAAGAAGTGTTCAGAGACTTGTAGCAGATACCGAGAACGAATAACTAAATCAGCTTTCTCAGATTGAAGATTTTTGCCTGGCGGCAATAGCGCAGTGGAACCACCTGACCCCATGCCGAACTCAGAAGTGAAACGCTGTAGCGCCGATGGTAGTGTGGCATTCGCCATGCGAGAGTAGGACACTGCCAGGCACCCAATTAAACGGTGATGTGAAGAATCACATGGCTGGCTGCGAGGATGACACCTCACAAACAAGCAGCAAAAGATTTAGCGAAAGCTAACCGAATGCGGAGCGGTAGTTCAGTCGGTTAGAATACCGGCCTGTCACGCCGGGGGTCGCGGGTTCGAGTCCCGTCCGCTCCGCCACTAAATTGAAAGGCCTTCCCTGACGGGAAGGCCTTTTT
>NZ_JAGKRK010000058.1:0-440 GCF_017939325.1 Aeromonas sp. MaB10011B
GCCGCAATGCTGTTCACTTAAGCGGAGCCGCATTGCGATTTACCGGAAAACGGGTCTTTGATATCTTCACCGCCCTGGGTCTCGATGGCCTGGGGCGTTTTTCTATGAACATGACGCCTATGCAGCCCCGCAACTCCGCCAACCTCCGTGGCGTATGGGCTGGCGATAACGCGCCCGCCATCACTGCCATCTGGTTCGCGATGAAATGACAGGCAAACTTAAAGCTCACCTCATTGGGCGCTCGCTGATGGGCTACGGCGGCCTGGCTGGCCTCCCGCCTGACCAGATTGTATCCAAGCAGCAATCCCCACAGCTCCTGATAGACCAAGTCCACTTTCTTGCTTCTCAGCGTGATGGCGTTGTGCTGCATCGCGCTTTTGATATCCCGGTATCCCAGCTCGATTTCCCAGCGCTCGTGGTACAGGGTCGCCACCTGAGCT
>NZ_JAGKRK010000059.1:0-293 GCF_017939325.1 Aeromonas sp. MaB10011B
GCCGCGGTGGTGACTAGGCTGTGGGTCAGGCCACTCTTGGCATCGACACCAATGTGGGCCTTCATGCCAAAGTGCCACTGATTGCCTTTCTTGGTCTGATGCATCTGCGGATCGCGTTGCTGCTCTTTGTTCTTGGTCGAGCTGGGTGCCTCAATGATGGTGGCATCGACCAAGGTGCCTTGAGTCATCATGACGCCTGCTTCGGCCAGCCAGCGATTGATGGTCTTGAACAATTGGCGGGCCAGTTGATGCTGCTCCAGCAGGTGGCGGAAATTCATGATGGTGGTGCGGTC
>NZ_JAGKRK010000006.1:0-8645 GCF_017939325.1 Aeromonas sp. MaB10011B
CCCCCACCGTTCTTGAGCGTTGGCCGTCAGCCGATCTCGCGTCGCGGCAGCTTCCAGCCCGCACGGGGGTAGTGGCAGGTGTAGCCGTTGGGGTGCTTGACCAGGTAGTCCTGATGCTCGGGCTCGGCCTCCCAGAACGGCCCCGCGGGCGCGAGCTCGGTGACCACCTTGCCCGGCCACAAACCCGAGGCATTCACATCGGCAATGGTCTGCTGCGCCGTGGCCAGCTGCTCGTCCGAGGTGTAGAAAATGGCCGACCGGTAGGAACTGCCGCGGTCATTGCCCTGGCGCCCCGGGGTGCTCGGATCGTGGATCTGGAAGAAGAACTCCAGCAGGTCGCGAAAGCTCGTCTGCGTGGGGTCGAACTCCACCTCCAACGCCTCGGCGTGGGTGCCGTGGTTGCGGTAGGTGGCGTTGGGCACATCGCCGCCGCTGTAGCCCACACGGGTGCGCAACACGCCAGGCAGCTTGCGCACCAGGTCCTGCATGCCCCAGAAACAACCGCCGGCCAGGACTGCTTTTTCGCTCGGGTTCATCGTGATCTCCTTCAAAGTTCTGCCTCAAGGCATTGAACCTGAAGGCGGGTCCGCATGCAAGTCTGCCATCAGGTCATCAACGCTGGCGAAACGCTTGCCTTTCCCAGCCTCAAGTTCGGCAATGGCCTTGCGCGTGGTGGCGTTAGGGGCTTTCACATCGAAGGGCATCCGGCGCTCATCAGCAATGCGCAGCATCAGCAAGCGGATGGCGTCAGAGATGGACAACCCCATTGCTTCGAGCGCATCAGCGGCACGCTCCTTGGTGCTGGTGTCGATGCGAGCGCGGACATAGGTATCGGCGGTGCTCATGGTCATTTCCCTTGAAGGTTTCAGAGGCTCTATTGTAGTCGCAATGTGACTACAGCTTAAGGGCAATGCCGGTTTGCTTACCGTGCTTTGTTGTCCGTTTTCTGAGACGACCCCTAATTGGCCAGCTCGCTGGGGAAGGGTCCTTGGCAGGTCTGTGCGCATAAGGGGGCGTTACGTTAAATCGGACGCCCTTTTTGCTGCCTGTTGTCCGTGCCTGTCATTCAGTAAAGGTGTAGTATCATGTAAACATTGTGGTTTGGTGGGGTGTGTATGAGTGTTATGTCCGTTCGCTTACCGGATGAGGTAGAGCAACAGTTGGGGCAACTGGCCCAATCAACAGGAAGAACCAAATCGTGGTTGGCGAATCAGGCTATCCAGGATTATTTGGCGCGTGAAGCCTGGCAGATCGCGGAAGTTGAAGCGGCATTGCGTGAAGCGAATGCGGGTGACTTCGTGCCCGAAAAGGAGATGATGGCGAAGTTCAATCGGTGGGGTATCAATGCAGGTTAAATGGCTGCGTAAGGCTGCACTGAACCTTGAGGATGCTCACGATCACTTAGCAAAAGAGAACTCCAGGGTGGCCCAGGAGTTTGTATTAGAGGTGTATCGCTTGGTTCACTTGTTGGTAGATCAGCCAGCAATGGGACGGCCAGGGCGCGTTCCTGGTACACGAGAGCTTGTGCTGCAACCCTATCCGTTCCTCATTCCATACCGAGTGAAGGGCGAGGAGATCCAAATTCTGAGGGTGTTTCATACCCGCTTGCGGCTACCAAGCCACTGGTGAAGGGTGCTTGTAGGTAGGGCGGTATGCGTTTGCGTATGGAGGGGGTCGTGCGGTAACGTACTGCCTAGAAAAGACAAACCCCGAACTTCTGTTGATCAACTTGGCGGGAGATTACAGAGAGTTCGGGGCCGTGCTTATGCAATAGGTGAAATATATCACATGGATCACACCAGACAACCCTTTAGCGCCGCCAATATGCGCGGTGGTCATTGAATCGAGCACAGCTTGACCTGTTCCGGGAGCGCCTGCCCCGGAAGCCCTACCACACCGACGAATTTACCACGGGTCTGTCCATTGCGGATGTCAGCCGTGCCCTTGGGGCTCGTTACATCCAGCCGAACGGGCCAACGCATCGGCATTGGCTCGTGTTTGACGTAGACCATGCTGCCGCTACGTTATCCTGGGATGACGTAGGCGCCCCGGCACCGAACATCACGGTGACGAACAGGGCCAACGGCCACGCCCACCTGATCTACGGACTGGAGACCCCGATCCGCACTGCCCCGGACGGCAAGGTGGCCCCACTGCGGTATGCCGCCGCCATCGAGGCCGCCCTCCGGGAGAAACTGGGGGCGGATCTGGGCTACTCCGGGCTGATCTGCAAGAACCCCCTGCATACCCACTGGCTTGTCCAGGTATGGGAGCCCGCCTCCTACGATCTGAGCTGGCTGGCCGACTACCTCGATTTAAGCCCCTACAATGGCCGCAAACAGCTTCCAGCTTACGGGTTGGGGCGTAACTGCACCTTGTTCGAGAAAACGCGCCAGTGGGCTTACAAGGCGATTAGGCAGGGGTGGCCGGGGTATGAGGCTTGGCTCTCTGCCGTTATAGATCGGGCGATCGGGTACAACGTCCAGTTCGAGCCGCCGCTCCCGGCCAACGAGGTCAGGCACATCGCTAAGTCCATTGCGAAGTGGACGCACCGTAACCTAACCCCCGCAGGGTTCAGCGCCGTACAGGCCGCCAGAGGGGCCAAGGGTGGGAAAGTATCCAAAGGTGGGGGCAGGCCCAGTAATAGCGGTAAGGCTCGTGCAGACCTCTTACCGGAGGTGCTCAGGCTTAAGGGTATGGGGTACAGCAACCGCGACATAGGTGAGGATCTTGGGATCTCGTCCAGTACGGTCAGCCTGTACCTGAAACGCGAATCTGAGTGATCGAAACAAGCCTTATCAGATAGTAGCCCCCGAAGGGGGTTCTTTGAGCCCTTAAAATCATTCAAGAGAGAGGATTGGTGCGAGGGGGGTAAGGCCGATCCCGAAGGGCTGTCCATCAGGCCATGTGTTTGGCCTGTGGGCAGTAGGTCTTATCCCCGGAGCTGTTTGTTCTCTGCCTTTCGCAGTGCCCGCAGGATCTCCCCGGCCTGCTCCGGGGTCAGTACCACCGCCGACCCTCCATCCCGGATAGCCTGCATCTGGGCATCCAGCCCCTCTACCAATGCCAGATTTATCGTCACAGTAACGTTATTGTCCTGCTGCTTTGCACGGTAGGCTGCTTGTCGTTCTGCCCCTGTTTTGGCTGATCCGGTTTTTGGCCTACCCCGTCCGCGCTTGATGCCAAACATGTCCCCAGTCGCCTGATCCTTGGTGTCCTTCATGGTGTTATTTCCTGTCACTGTAACGGTAATTGATTATGTGTCACTGTGACGATAATTGGCAAGTTGCCGACCCCCTGTTTTTTTGCTGTACTGGCATTAAGCCAGCCTACCCGTATTACGTTGCTGCGCAACTACATACGGGGCTGTTGAGGGGCGCTGCCCCTTCAATCCCCCACCCCAAAACCACACCGGAGGCACCGTGGCCAAAGTCCCGAGAAGCACGACCGTGAGCGTCCGAATAGACCAGGCCACGGCGGAGGTATGGCGCCAGCAGGCGACCTCTGCTGGCCTCAGTGTATCGGACTGGATCAGGGGGGCGGTCGATGCTGGGCAGCAGACGCACATCCCCACGCCCCGCAAGCGCCCCTCACGCCCCCCACGGGATACCAGCAACGATGCTGACCCCGCTTTGATGCGGCAACTGGCCGCGCTTGGCTCGAACCTGAATCAGGTCGCTCGGGCACTCAACGAGTGCCGGAGTAAGGGTGATCGGATGCCGGTGTTAGAGGCGCTGGCCTATCTGCGGAGCATCGAGGCCGAGGCGGCCAAGTTGCTCCCCCGGCTACCGCCCCCACCCAAACCAAAGGCAAAGGGGGACGACGATGCACATTAAGTTTATGGCCCACGGCACAGGCTCTGGCGCTGCTGCCAGTGCCTACCTGATGGGGGATCTAGACCACAAGGGGGTTGCTCGGGCAGGCGTTGAGGTGCTGCGGGGAGACCCGGTGTTGTTCGGTGCCTTGGCCGACTCTCTGCCGTTCCAGCAGCGGTATACCAGCGCCGTTATCTCTTGGGCTACCGAAGAGGCACCGACAGAGGATGAAATCAACGCCGTGCTGGACGACTTCGAGAAGTTGGCTTTTGCCGGACTGGACAGGCAGGACGTACACCTGACCGCCGTCCTGCACCGCGAGGAAGATGGCGGTGTGCATGTCCACATCCTGATCCCCCGCGTTCACCTGGGCACGGGAAAATCCCTGAACGTAGCCCCGCCAGGTCAACGGAGCCACTTCGATTCGCTGCGGAACAAATGGAACTACGGAAAGGGCTGGGCACGGCCAGACGACCCGCTCAGGCGGCGGCCTGTGCAGCCCAGCTTTGACGCCTACAGGGACGCCAACGACCGCAAGGCAATCAAGAAACAGGTCTCGGAGTACCTGCTGGGGTTCATCGCCCAAGGGGTGATCACCAACGCCGCTGATCTGCGGCGAAAGGTCGTGGAAATGGGATGCGAAATCACGCGATCCGGTGCCGATCATCTCAGTATCAAGCCAGAGGGATACCCGAAGGCAATCAGACTCAAAGGGGAGATTTATGGAGCATCTTGGACAGTCGAAAACACTCTTGAGCGAGAGGATCGCGCAGCAGAAGCTCGCCGAACAGGTAGAGGCGGAACGGTGGACGAAGGAGCTGAAAGATATTGTCAGGAGCGACTTGAGAGAGCTTGTGAAGGGCGAGCTGAATACAACCGTAAGCGATATGAAGGCCGCGACCGCACCGCTGAGATCGGCCATGAGGCAGTCCAGGAGGGAGGCCCTGTTGCTGAGGCGATTTTCCGGCATTTGGTGGAAAGCGTGTCTGATCGGCGCGTGCCTGTCATTGGGGCTCGGGTTCGGGAGCTGGGGGTTGTTGAGCTGGCTCGGCAGCGAGATCCAGCAGCGGATCACGACGCTCGAAGCCATCAAGGGGGTGGAGGTCATCGAGAGCAACGGCAAGGTGTACCTAGCAGCCCCCCAACTTGGGACTTTGATCAACATGAAAGACGGTCGCAAAGCCGTGGAGGTGCAGTGAATGACGGAACTGGAACGGATCTTGGTCGGCAGGCTGGAGCAAATCGAGACGACACACAGAGAGCAGACCGCGGCCTTGACGCTGCAATTACAGGAGCAGGGGCGCTCTTTGGCCGAGTATCAGGAGCACTTAAACGGGGTACTCAGCGACTTCGAGACGCTGTGCGGGGGTCTACAGCACGACTTCGGGGAGCTGTTGAACGCCGTGGAGACATCAGAGGCCACGACCAAGATAACGCTAGGTCGATTGAACACCAGTGTCGGGAGCTTGATGGACGCGCTGAATACCTTGCTCAATGCGCGGAGCAAGTAGCGGCACTGGCGAAAGTGGAGAAGGCGAAGGGGCTAAGGATTGGGGGGCTTGGCATGTAAATCTGGTCGAAACCGAACCCCGCAAGATCCGGCCCTCAAACGGCCCTCAATGCGTCGCAAACTTTCAGGCCATAAACGGGTCAGGCAGGGGGAAGAAACGAGCCAGAATGCGGCTCAGGCGGTCGATTTTCGGCAGGGTGTCGATTTTGCCAGGTGAAGTCGGCTATTAAACATAATGGCGATTAGGCGCGGCGGTTTTTGGGCCGCTCCTGCTCTGTTTTGCGATCCCCGAGGCCCTCCGCTGGGGTCGCCTGCGGTACGATGCGAGGCAGCATCCATAGAGCGGTAGGATATCTACTCTCAACTGCCGCGCAGCCGCTGAACCGGAACGTTAAACAATCAACAAGGATAAATTCATGGGATCATTATCGATTTGGCAGTTGCTCATAATCATCATCCCCATTGGTGCCATTTATGGCATCTATCGCTTTGCGAAACGCACTCCCCGACCAAGCAATAGCAGCGGACCTGTAGGTGTCGGAGGCTGGCTTTTGCTCTTGGTTGCGGGTCTTATGTTTTTGGGGCCACTCATGGGCGCCGGTCGCATAAACGCCGACATCATGTCCGTCGAATCACAGTACCCAAATCTAGTAACCGTCGCCGAATGGGGAACATTTAAGTCTCTTACTTGGTGGAGCTTTCTGGTGGTGTGCTGTTTGAGCTTTTACGCTGGGTTTGGACTCGCCACAGGGGTAGATATGTCCGTGGTCAAGCGAGCGAAAGTCCTTTTGTGGATCACTGGCCCCGCGGCGTCGATTGTCATGGGGCTTTTTATCCCGTTAGTGGTGTTTGGGGAGATTGATCCAGACCCGCAGTTCTTTGGCGCATTCATTGTGTCAGTCATTTCCGCGGCGATTTGGACAACCTACTTATCCAAATCGCGCCGCGTGAAGGCAACATATGTACCCATGCGGCCAGAAGACAGTGTCTAACATTGCGCTCGAGAGGGATACTCGCCGCTAATTGGGGTCGTCTCAGAAAACGGAAAATAAAGCACGCTAAGCCGCCCCCGGCTTTTCGATCGGCACGGCCCACCATTCCTGCGCGTGCTGCGCCGTGTTCGGTCGGTTCGAGGTGTCCACCTGGAACCCCCGCAGCAGCAGCCCGCGCGGTGTGATCCGCAGCACCTGGACGTCGAACAACGGCGGCAGCAGGCCGCGCCTGGCCGAGGTGCCCCAGCGCTCCCAGAGCTGCGCCGCGTGCAGCGGCCGCTTCTCGGCGGTTCCGATCGGAATGTCGCCGATGCTCAGGGTGCCGATCGTGCCGGGGTCGGCCAGGCACTCCTCGCGCGGGCGGCGAACCCCGGCCACCATCAGCTCGACGACTCTAACGTGCATGGCTGGACTGGGGGTTTAGGGAGCAATGGAACCAAAAACCAACGTAAGAAAAATATCCGCACATTTCATCGAATAGCTCTGAAGTCCAGCGGTACGGAAACGTACGCTAGCAACTCCACCTGCCAACGGCAGCGATACAGGCTCATCACCTGCTCTGCTGACCATGCTGCTCGCGGTAGGTTCGTCATCCACAGACAGAACCGCTTTTCCTCAGCAAACCAGCGCCGGATCAACCGGTACTCGACCTGGCCGGACTTCACCACCATATCCAGTACCTCGGCCCGACAGCGTCGCCGTCCGGCCTCTCTCAGAGATAGTCCCGCCAGCTTGGGTACTTCCCGTCCATCACCGCGCCAGGCTTGGATTATCTTGGGGTTCAGGCTTTTCGTGCCGCGCACCAGATAAAATCCGCCAGCGTCGTTCACCTGCTCAAACCAAGCCCTGTCAATGTAACCTGCGTCAGCCAGCAGCAGGCAGTTGGTCAGCGTGTGGGCTTCAGGCAGAAATTGCCGTTCCCCTGCGGTATCGGCAGACACACTCATGCACAACGGGCTCTGCTCCGACAGTGACATGGTCATATGGCACTCGATAGCTGCCGGACTGATGGTCTTGAACCGGCCGGGAAAATCAGCAGCAAGGCGCCGATGCACCGCAAAGGAGGTGCCATCGTGCAGTAACACCTGCTTGAACGCGCCGAGGGAGGCTGCTTTGAGTTGATGGTCGATACGCAAGGCGATGGCCCGCTCGACCAGGGCTTTCATAAACAGGGCAAAGCTCTCTTTGCGCAGCTGATTGTGAAACGGTTTGTAAGAAACCTGATGGGTGTTTACCAGTTGCAAGGCATTGAAATGGCGGTGTAAACCGGCAATGTCATTGACCTGGTCGCCTCCCATGGCCCGCAGCAGTGCAGGTACGAGCATGGCTGGGGTAATGGCACGCTGACGCAGACAAAACTTGCAGAGCCGAGCAATGCGCTCGAGTGCGGCGGGAGCCAAGAGTTGCTCCAGATAGTAATTAGCGTTGATAATAGTCATAGGCTTCGCGCGTGTTGATTTTGTTTGGCGATAAAATCAGATCACAAACGAAGCCTTTTTTATATCTATTTCAATTGGTTGCCGCTAAAGATCCTGTACATGAGTGAGGGTTATGGTGGCTATATGCTGGATATTGCTATTCAGATGACAGCCATATGGGGAAGATTACAGGCGCCTGAAATAACAGCAGAGTATGGAGTGACTACCACGGCTGGAGGTTGGCACGGGCTGATCCCCTCTCCCTTTGGGAGAGGGTTAGGGTGAGGGGAGCTGGCTGACCGGGTGTAGCAACCAGGCGGCATTACACCGCTGAATCTTCAGTTATTGAAATTCCACGCGATCGGCAGTTCGACGTCGAAGATAAGTGCATCCCCGTCGAGGCGAAAGGCCAGGCTGGTCTGGTGCTGGTCGTATTCGTTGATAATCAGGCAGCTCTCGGCGAAGTTGGACTCGTAGTTGATATGGGCCACTCCTTCACGGCCGTCAGCGAGTTCGATGCTGAGCACCCGCAGCGGGTTCTCCTGACTGAGGTTGACCCGGGTGTCCCCCACGTCCACCAGCCGTTCCAGCAGAGGGAAGAAATCTTGTCTGTGGGTCGTTATGGCCTGGGTGATGGCCTGCTCCAGCTCAGCCTGGGTGGCGAAGGGGCCGCCGAGTGGGTAGCGGGTCTGGATCCTTTCCTGAGTCATTGCGTTTCCTCCTGAACTGAGATGTGGCAACAGTTTGGCCGCTGCAGTGACCTGTCATGTACAGGATCTTTAGCTACAACCAATTGAAATAGATAGAAAAAAGGCTTCGTTTGTGATCTGATTTAATCGCAAAAAAAAACCGACACGCCCGAAGCCATGACTATTATCAATGCAACCCAGTACCTCAAGCAACTTCTTAG
>NZ_JAGKRK010000060.1:0-3692 GCF_017939325.1 Aeromonas sp. MaB10011B
CGGCGCGCCAGTGGGCGGGCCGACCCGGTGTGTCTGTTTTTTTCCTGAGGAGATGGTGATGCAATCCCGGTGCATTCAACAGGCGCCCGAGCTGCGGGTGCCGTGGTGGATCGACGGCGAAGGGCGCAGCATGGCACCGCTGAAGCTGTCCGATCTGGGCGACGGGTTCAAAGTGATCTTCTGCTTCCAGCACTGGTGTCCGGGCTGCCACAGCCATGGCTTTCCGACCCTGCAGAAGCTGATCAAGGCGTTGGGCGATCGCGGCTTCGCGTTTGCCGCGGTGCAGACCGTGTTCGAGGGCGCCGAGTCCAACACCTTCGAGCGCCTGCGCGAGACGCAGTTGCGCTACGGCTTGAACATTCCGTTCGGACACGACCCTGCGATCGGACGCGCGTCGTCGCTCATGGCGGACTACGGGACGCGCGGCACGCCGTGGTTTTTGGTGATCGATCCGCTGGACGAGGTGCTCTACAGCGACTTCGAGCTCGACGAGCGGCAGCTGATCGGGGCGTTCGGCGCTTCGAACGATGGTCTCAAGGCGGCCTGAAGTCATGCGTGCGTCCACACCAAAGGCCGTGTCGGAGCCGAAGACGCCGGGGACGGGCCCGGCGTTTCGGCTGCCGTTTGACAACAGCTTCTTCCGGGACATGCAGGGGTTCTATGTGCCTTGGAAGCCCGAGCCGTCCCCGGCCCCGGCCTGGGTGCAGTTCAACGACGCCCTGGCGCTGGAGCTGGGGCTGGAGCCGGCGACGCTGAAGTCTGCGACCGGTCTGGCGTGGCTGTCCGGCGTGGAAATGCCGGCTGAGGCGGCGCCGCTGGCGCAGGCCTACGCGGGACACCAGTTCGGCCAGTTCTCGCCACACTTGGGGGATGGCCGCGCCTTGCTGCTCGGGGAACTCATCGACACGGCAGGACAGCGTCGGGACCTGGCCCTCAAGGGGTCGGGCCGTACGCCGTTTTCGCGCCGTGGCGATGGCAAGGCGGCACTGGGCCCGGCGCTGCGCGAGTACCTCATGGGCGAGGCCATGCACGCGTTGGGCATTCCCACGACGCGTGCGCTGGCGGTGATCCGGACCGGTGAGCGGGTGAACCGCGAGGGCTCGCCCCCCGGGGCGATCTTGGTGCGCGTGGCGGCCAGCCACTTGCGGGTGGGCACTTTTGAGTTCTTCGCGGCGCGGGAGGAGGAGGTGATGCTTCGGTGGCTGCTCGACTATGCCGTGGCGCGGCATGACCCCGCCCTCGCCAAGCTTTCCGACAAGCCCATTCCGATGCTGGAGGCCGTCTGTGAGCGGCAGGCGCAGCTGATTGCACGCTGGATGGGCGTGGGCTTCATCCACGGGGTGATGAACACCGACAACATGAGCATTTCGGGCGAGACCATCGACTATGGTCCGTGTGCGTTCATGGAGGGTTTCGATCCGGCCACGGTGTTCAGCTCGATCGACCGTCAGGGGCGATATGCCTACGGCCAGCAGCCGGCCATGGCGCAATGGAACCTGGCCCGTCTGGCCGAAGCGTTGCTGCCGGTTCTGGACGCCCGCGATATCGACGTCGTGGAACGGGTGGAACAGGTGGTGGCCGGGTTTGCCGTGCGCTTTGACCGGCATTGGACCGGGCAGCTGCGCGCCAAGCTGGGCTTGGCCGCTGAAGAGCCGGACGACCGCGCCCTGGCGGACGACTTCCTGCAGCTGCTGCAGCGGGAAAAGGTGGACTTCACGCTGGCGTTCCGCCTCCTGTCCGACGCCATCACGGGGCCGGATGCCGCACTGCACGACCTGTTCGGACGGGAGCGCCCGGCGCTCTCGGACTGGCTGGCGCGCTGGCGCCAGCGCATGGCCCGGGAGGGAAGGACCTTGCAGGACTGCGCCGCAACGGCGTGGTCGGTCAATCCCTTCGTGATCCCGCGCAATCACCAGGTGGAGGCGGCGCTGTCGAGTGCCGTGGACGAGGCCGACCTCGGTCCGTTCGAGCGCCTGCTGGCGGTGCTGGGGCGGCCGTACGAGACGGTGGAGTCCGCGCGGCCATTCACGCTGCCGGCCTCGCCCGAAGTGGCCGCAGCCCACCGCACCTTCTGCGGCACCTGATTGGGGTACCCAACGATTTCTGAAAGGAGACTTCGCATGACCACAACGAAACAGGAACCCGGTGTCCTTGGCGAAGCGGCCGCTCCCCTGGGTGTGACCCGGTGGGTGGACGCGTCGGGCCAGGCGCTGGAACACTTCGACCTGGACCGCATGCCCGGCCGGTTCAAGCTCATCTTCTGTTTTCAGGACGCCTGCCCGGGGTGCCATGCGACCGGCTTTCCGGCGCTTGCCCGGGTGGTCGACGCGTTTCGGGGGAGCGACTTCGTCGGGTTCGCCGCAGTCCAGACCGTGTTCGAGGACTTCGGTTCGAACACCTGGGAGCGCATGCTGGCCAATCACTCCCGCTACGCGCTGGGCATTCCCTTCGGGCACGACGCCGGTGACGAACAGGACGGCGCGGGTTCGGAGCTGATGCGCCGCTACCGCAACGGCGGCACACCCTGGTTCATCCTGATCGATCCCGATGGCAGAGTGGTCTACAACCATTTCCGAATCGACGCCGACAAGCTCGTCACCTTTCTCAAGCGGCTGGAAAACGAACCGGCGGCACCGGAGCCTGGGCCCGACATGTTGACTTGGAAAGGAGTGATTCAACTGGTGGAAACGGGCAACCCGACGCCACCGCGCCGAGTTGAGCGCAGCGAAGCCGAGTGGGCCCAACAGCTGACGCCCGAGCAGTTCCGAATCACGCGGCTCAAGGGCACCGAACGGGCGCACAGCTCCTCGATGTGTACGCTGTTTTCGCCCGGGATCTACCGGTGCGTGTGCTGCGGCACTGAACTATTCGATGCGTCGACCAAATATGACAGCCGCAGCGGCTGGCCCAGCTTCACGCAGGCCATTGCCCCGGGTCTGGTGGGCTATCACGGAGACAACAGCCACGGCATGGTGCGGGTGGAGACGACGTGCAACGTCTGCGACGCCCACCTGGGTCACGTGTTTCCCGACGGACCCAAGCCCAGCGGTCTGCGCTACTGCATCAACGCCCTGGCACTGGAGAAAGCATGAGCAGCGAAAAGGTAGGCTTCGCTGGCAGCAGCCAGGGTCTGCTGGTGGGTGTCTTGGAACGCCCGGACCATGCACCGTTACAAGCCCTGGCGGTGTTTGCCCACTGCTTTACCTGCGGAAAGAACTCTCTCGCCGCGACCCGCATCAGCCGGGCGCTGGCTCAGCAGGGCATCGCCACGCTGCGCTTTGATTTCACCGGTCTGGGCGAGAGCGAAGGCGACTTCGGGCGCGGTGGCTTTTCGTCCAGCGTGGCGGACATTGTGGCGGCGGTGCACTGGATGCAGAGCACGATCGGCATGCCTGCACTGTTGGTCGGACACAGCCTGGGGGGGACGGCGGCCATCGCGGCGGCTGCCCGCCTCGACGGCATACGGGCGGTTTGCACGCTGGGCGCACCCGCGACGGCCGACCATGTGCTTCGTCACTTCGGTCCGACCAAGTCCGAAGAGGATGGGCAGAGCCGGGAGTAGTCTCGCAGGCTGGATATCCCGGAGTCGCTGACAAAAACCGGTAAATTTACCGATCCGGTTGAGTTCAGAAGAGCTAAGAAGTTGCTTGAGGTACTGGGTTGCATTGATAATAGTCATGGCTTCGGGCGTG
>NZ_JAGKRK010000061.1:0-293 GCF_017939325.1 Aeromonas sp. MaB10011B
GCGGGGCCGTTCTGGGAGGCCGAGCCCGAGCATCAGGACTACCTGGTCAAGCACCCCAACGGCTACACCTGCCACTACCCCCGTGCGGGCTGGAAGCTGCCGCGACGCGAGATCGGCTGACGGCCAACGCTCAAGAACGGTGGGGGTCGGCGCGCCAGTGGGCGGGCCGACCCGGTGTGTCTGTTTTTTTCCTGAGGAGATGGTGATGCAATCCCGGTGCATTCAACAGGCGCCCGAGCTGCGGGTGCCGTGGTGGATCGACGGCGAAGGGCGCAGCATGGCACCGCTGAAGC
>NZ_JAGKRK010000062.1:0-339 GCF_017939325.1 Aeromonas sp. MaB10011B
TTGATTAAAAGTCAACTGCTCTACCGACTGAGCTAACGACCCATCGAAATCATTTTTTAAAGCATGGTGGTCGTTACTGGGCTCGAACCAGTGACCCCCTCCTTGTAAGGGAGGTGCTCTCCCAGCTGAGCTAAACGACCTGGGATATGACTGAAATGATGGTGGGTCGTGCTGGATTCGAACCAGCGACCAATTGATTAAAAGTCAACTGCTCTACCGACTGAGCTAACGACCCATCGAAATCATTTTTTAAAGCATGGTGGTCGTTACTGGGCTCGAACCAGTGACCCCCTCCTTGTAAGGGAGGTGCTCTCCCAGCTGAGCTAAACGACCTGGGAT
>NZ_JAGKRK010000063.1:0-644 GCF_017939325.1 Aeromonas sp. MaB10011B
ACCCCCTTGAGTGCGCCGACGAAGAAGGTGTCGACCGCCACCAGTTCCCCGGTGTAGTGAACCTCAATTTGGCGTTCGCGAAACTCGGGGCTGAAGCGCTCGAGCAGGCGGATCTGCTCGTCATTGAGCTCAATCGTCTGTTCCCTATGGGTTTTCTCGAGGCGCAACAAGCGGTCATGCTTGGAGAGCAAGTCGTGACGTTGCCACACGCCACGCACACCGCCTGCACTGACGTTGATGCCTTGCAGAGCCAGTTCTTGCGCGACCCGCAGCGGGCCATGGGTTGGTCTGGTGAGAGAGTAATCGAGGATGGCTTGCTCAATCTCGGGAGCGACCCGGTTGGGATGAGCCCCTTTACAGCCGGGGAGTTTGTCGAGCAAGCCCTCGGCGCCATAGGTCTGGTAGTTACGGCGAATCTCGTAGAACTGCTGACGGCTGTAGCCGATGAGCTTGCAGGCTTTGCTGACGTTATTGAGCTCTTTGGCGAGCTCTAGCAAGCTGAGTTTACGACGTGCTACTTTCTCGTTGGTGGTCATACGGTGACTCCAGATAACACGGTAGGGGTACCGTTTTGTTATCCGGTTTGAAGCCGTATGACCACTCCCTTTTGTGGGCAACTGTCAGGTGAATACCATCTCCATACA
>NZ_JAGKRK010000064.1:0-538 GCF_017939325.1 Aeromonas sp. MaB10011B
ACGTTGGACAGGAACCCTTGGTCTTCCGGCGAGGAGGCTTTTCACCCCCTTTATCGTTACTTACGTCAGCATTCGCACTTCTGATATCTCCAGCATGCCTCTCGACACACCTTCGCAGACTTACAGAACGCTCCCCTACCACTCACACTTAGTGTGAATCCGCGGCTTCGGTGCCTGGTTTGAGCCCCGTTACATCTTCCGCGCAGGCCGACTCGACTAGTGAGCTATTACGCTTTCTTTAAATGATGGCTGCTTCTAAGCCAACATCCTAGCTGTCTGAGCCTTCCCACATCGTTTCCCACTTAACCAGAACTTTGGGACCTTAGCCGGCGGTCTGGGTTGTTTCCCTCTTCACGACGGACGTTAGCACCCGCCGTGTGTCTCCCGGATATTACTTACTGGTATTCGGAGTTTGCATGGGGTTGGTAAGTCGGGATGACCCCCTAGCCCAAACAGTGCTCTACCCCCAGTAGTATTCGTCCGAGGCGCTACCTAAATAGCTTTCGGGGAGAACCAGCTATCTCCGAGTTTGATTGGC
>NZ_JAGKRK010000066.1:0-293 GCF_017939325.1 Aeromonas sp. MaB10011B
GCGGATAAAACCCAAGAAGCGGCTAGTGCGGGCCAAGCCGGAGCCGTTGGCAGTCCCTGACCAACCGAATCACTGTTGGTCGATGGACTTTATGCATGACCAGCTCAGCGATGGTCGTTCGGTGCGGTTGTTTAATGTGATCGATGCCTTCAATCGCGAAGCACTGTGCATCGAGGTGGATTTTTCCTTGCCTGCCTCGCGAGTCAAACGGGTGCTGGAGCAGGTCATCGAGTGGCGGGGCAAACCAGCCGCAATCCGCTGTGATAATGGTCCGGAATACATCAGCGAAGAGC
>NZ_JAGKRK010000067.1:0-313 GCF_017939325.1 Aeromonas sp. MaB10011B
ATCACCTTTGACAACGGCGGCGAGTTTGCCGAACACAAGGCGATAGAGGAAGCGCTGGGTGCCGAGACTTACTTTGCGCACCCTTACTCTTCGTGGGAGCGCGGTCTGAACGAGAACAGCAATGGGCTGTTGAGGCAGTTTATCCCAAAGGGAACAGACCTGAGAGAGGTCACGGACGAGGATGTCAGGAGAGCGGAGCAGTGGCTCAACCTACGACCTCGGAAATGTCTCGGATTCAGGCAGCCTGTCAAGGTATTCGAAGAGTACCGTCAGGCGGCATAGGCGAGTGTCGCACTTCGAAGTTGAATTCGCG
>NZ_JAGKRK010000068.1:0-4255 GCF_017939325.1 Aeromonas sp. MaB10011B
TGACGGTATAACCTGGCCAGAAGGAGGCAATATCAATATGATGCACGGCGACAGCAGGGTGATGGTGGTGGTGTGTTTGGCGACAACCAGTTTACCAGCACCCTGTCTGTCAACTTCCACTTTCCCAGGATCCCGCGAAGAACCTTATTATTTTCAGGGTTCAGATGATGTCGCAGTAAAACCCAATTGCGCAGGTTACTCTGGTTAATTGGAGAGCCTCGTCTGGAATAGCCATGACCATCATGTGCCCAATAAAGGTGGCGCATCATCTTCCACGCCACCTCGCCACTTATACGCACTGAGGACTCATACAGCCCGTGTATCTTCGTCCCTTGTGAGAAACGATCATGGATACCTGCTGTGACAGAATGAAATAGCGGCGGTGGATCCTCATCTGTACGCCTGAGCGGCCCGTCTCTTTTTCATGCTGATGCATGACGCCCACCGCCTATTAATTTATCCCCTCTATTTATGGTCTGTTTGACACCGCTCTTCTGCGATATATCCGCACGATGCCGGACAATGTGCGGATGAGGCAGACACCGATTGGTGGCAAACAAATAAACCGAATGCTAGATGACGGGTTGTCCGAGTTCAGACTGAACGGCGTGTGTGTATTTTCTCCGGGTGCGGCGACGGGCCTGGACCGCCTCTGCCAGCATGGCAAGCAGGTGTTCACTCTCTTCCCAGCAGAGGCAGGCATCGGTCACTGACAGGCCGTATTGCAGCTCACCCAGAGGAGCCGGTTTCTGGTTTCCTCCCAGCAAGAAGCTCTCGACCATGACGGCGGCGATGGCTTGGCTCCCTTCGCTCAGCTGGCGACAGAGCTCTTTGGCGACCTTCAGCTGGTTCGTGTGCAGCTTCTGGCTGTTGCCATGGCTGCAATCTACCATCAGGCGAGGGGGGAGTCCCTGACGGATGAGGCGGTCTGCTGCCTCCGCCACATCGCTCTGGTAGTAGTTGGGCAGGGTGCCGCCACGCAGAATGATATGGCCATCGGGATTGCCTTCGCTCTTGATCACTACCATGCCGCCCTGGCTGCCGGGGGCGGTGAAGAGATGGGAGGCGGTACTGGCCTGGATGGCATCGATGGCGACCCGGATATTGCCGTCCGTACCGTTCTTGAATCCCACGGGGCAGGGCAGTGCGGAGGCCAATTGCCGGTGGACCTGAGACTCCGTGGTGCGTGCCCCGATGGCGCCCCAGCTGACGAGATCGGCGAGATAGAGAAAGCTGGTGGTGTCGAGGAATTCGGTGGCGGTGGCGAGCCCCAGCCCATTGATGTCGAGCAGCACCTGGCGTGCCAGATGCAATCCCCGATTGATGTCGTTGCTGCCGTCCAGGTGCGGATCGAAGACCAGCCCCTTCCAGCCCACCGTGGTGCGCGGCTTTTCAAAATAGGCGCGCATGACTATCTGAAGGCTGTCTTCATAGGCGGTGGCGAGTCGTGCCAGCCGTCCGGCATAGTCCAGGGCCGCGACGGGATCATGGATGGAGCAGGGGCCAATCACGACCAGCAGGCGATCGTCTTCACCTGCCAGGATCCGGCGTGCCTGATGGCGCTGGTTGTCGATGTGCCGGGTCATGTCGGCCGGACAGGGGTGCTGCACCAGCAGCTCGGCAGGGGTGGGTAGCGCCTCTATGGCGAAGGCGCGCATGACCGAATTCAAAACTGCCATCTGGAGTTACCTTGCTGTGCATGTGTGCGATGGGGAACCCGTATGCGGCATCCTGTTGGGAGCAGACAGATTCACGGCTCATCGCAGTTGTTGAGAATGATTGTCATTATCTTAGTGTTTGTCTCAAATGCAAGTGCAATGAAATCGCCAGGCGAAGATGGGGGGAGAAAGAACGATGGCGGGGGAACCGCAGCAAAAGCAGGCCGCTTCCCCGAGGGAAGAAGCCCGCCAGTCACAAGATAAAGAGGGGATCAGCTGTCCATCACGGCGTGCCTGTCCTGATGGTAGGCGTCTTCATCCTTGCCACTGCGCCAGTAGGGGACTGCGTAGACCCGCTGGCGCTCGGCATCCAGGGCGCGTCTGACGTGGCGGCGCAGCGGCACGACCAGGCTCTCTTCCCCGCCAAACCAGAAATAGCTCCCCTCGGCGACCATAGGCTGGGCGGTGAAATGCGCCACCAGGGTCGCGGCCTGCTCCGGATTGCCCACGAACCAGCGCAGGTCGACGCCGGCCGGCAGCGACAGATCCTGCACGTCGTCCTGATGGGGGACCAGCAGGGCGATATGGCCGCGGGCATGGGCTGGCATCACTTCCACCATGGCGCTGATGGCGGGCAGGGCGGTGAGATCCCCCGCCATGTAATAGTGCTCGGCCGTTTGCAGCATGGGGTCGGGACCGCCCGGGCCCGAGATGGCGAGCCTGTCCCCCGGTTTGGCGTGCAGGGCGAAACGACTGGCGGGGCCGGCCTCGCCGTGCAGGGCGAAGTCGATGTCGAGCTCCAGCGCCTCCCGGCGAAACGCGCGTATGGTGAATGTGCGAATGACGGGTTTCTGGGCGGGATCGAGCCAGCGAGGCCCCTTGTCGGTGGGGGTGGGCAACACTATCTCGCGCTGATCCGGTCGGGGCAGCATGATCTTGACATGAGCACCGCCACAGCTGAAGGGGTAGTCCACAAGCTCGGGGCTGGTCAGGCAGATTCGGCGCAGATGCGGGCTCACATCCTGAACATGCTTGACGGTGAGCAGGCGGGGGCGATTGGCCGGGGCGGGTTGAGACATGGGCATACTCCTGGCTGATGATGGCGCCCATTCTTGATTAAATGAAAACTATTATCAATTGGTTTGTGGGCAGAATGGGTCGCGATTGACCATCCTCTGGATCTCCATCTTAAATACGAAAGGGGACTCCCTCCGACGTAGGTGGGAGGGGAATTTCGCCGGGGCGTCAGCCCCGCTGGTTTTGAATGTATTGCTTGATCACCTCCAACGGTGCTCCGCCGCAAGAGCCCGCAAAGTAAGAGCGTGACCAGAGTACGGGTTTGCTGTAAGCACCTCTCAAGTCCAGAAATTCATTACGCAGTCGCCTTGATGTGACCGCCTTTAACGAGTTCACCAGTACCGATAGCTGTACCGTTGGCGCGTACTCTATCAGCATGTGAACATGATCAGCCTCTCCGTCACACTCTTTCAGTTCCGCACCAAAATCTCTGCAAACCTCTGCCGCACACTGACCGAAGGAAGCGTGATGCAGATCCCCCAGTATCGGCTTTCGATACTTGGTGATAAACACCAAGTGTACGTGCAAAACGTAGGCCGCATGGCGTGATTTATTAATTTTAGTGAATTGCATTCTGTCACTCAATCGGGCTTAATAGATATGGCAATAATGCTACACACTGAGCGCTAAATGCAAATTCTGAAAGCCTACAAATTCCGACTCGAACCGACCGAACAACAAGCGCAACGCCTGCGCCAGTTGGGCGGTTGTGCTCGTTATGTCTGGAATCACGGGCTGGCAGAAACCAAACGCATTCTGGATGCTGGCGAAAAACTGCCTTCTGCCTTTGAGCTGAACAGGATGCTCACCAGTTGGAAGAAAGACCCAGAAATGGCCTTTCTGGCCGAGGCATATACCGACAACCTCCAGCAGAAGCTCAAGGATTTGCATGGCGCGTGGATGCGCTGCTTTGATAAGAAACTCGCCGCCAAGGCACCCGTATTCAAGAAAAAAAGCGACAACTGCGACGCTATCCGGTTCGTCAACTTCGACAAGTATTGCCGCCTTGAAAAGGGTCGCGTGAAGCTGCCTGCCGGGCTGGCGTGGGTCAAGTTCCGTCAGTCCCAGCCAGTTGAAGGGAAAATTAAAAACGCGACCGTCAGCCAAGCAGCCGGGCACTGGTATATCTCCTTTCAGGTCGAGCAGGAGACGCTTGAGCCAATTCACCCCTCCGGCTCAATGGTCGGGCTGGATGCGGGGATCGCCAAGCTCGCAACCCTGTCAGATGGCACGGTGTTTGAGCCCGTCAACAGCTTCAAAACCAATCAGACCAAGCTGGCAAGGCTCCAACGCCAGTTGAGCAAAAAGGTAAAGTTCAGCAGCAACTGGAAGAAACAAAAAGCCAAGATCCAGCGGCTGCATTCACATATCGCTAATACCCGCCGCGATTACCTTCACAAGGTCACAACGACTATCAGCAAAAACCACGCGATGATCGTCATTGAGGATTTGAAGGTTGCCAGCATGTCAAAATCAGCAGCGGGCACGACCAGCCAGCCGGGGCGCAACGTCCGGGCAAA
>NZ_JAGKRK010000068.1:4437-40710 GCF_017939325.1 Aeromonas sp. MaB10011B
CGATCCCACACTCTCTGCCTGGGTCAGGTTCGATCGCTTCCCCCCAGCGCCCGATAGATGCCTGCCATGTTGTTGAGCTGGGCCTGCTGCTGTGCCAGCAGAGCGAGCTCGGCATCCCACAGGCGGTTCTGCTCATCCAGCCAGGGTTGCACCCCAGTGGCACCGGCCAGAAAACGGGCGCCTGCCAGCCTCTCGGCCTCCCGGGCATAGGCCCTCTGCTGCTCCAGATAGCGCAGCCGCTGATCCCCTTGCTGACGGGCGGCCAGGCCATCCTCCACTTCCAGCAGCGCAGTATAGAGCTGCTTGCGAAACTCGGTTTCGGCAATCTGGTAGTCGATGTCGGTGCTGGCGATGGAGAGCCGGGTCTTGTTGTACTCGAGGAAAGGGAGCGCCAGCGTGGCGCCCAGGGTGCCGACCGGATTTTGCAGCACTTGGGTCAGGGTATCCGAGGTGGTGCTGGCACCGCCGGTCAGGCTCAGGGTGGGATAAAAGCCGGTGCGGATCTCGTCTCCCCTCGCAAGGGTCTTGCGCAGCCTGAGTTCGGCGGCGCGCACATCGGGCCGCCGGGCCAGCACATCGGCGGGGATGCCAGCCGCCAGGGACGGGATCGGGCCCATGATCAGGGCGTCGGGAGCGTCAGCGAGCGGCCCGCTGCTGCGGCCCAGCAGCAGGCGAAGAGCATTGCCCGCCTGTGCCCGTTGCTGGGTGAGGGTGGCGAGCTCCGCCTGCTTGCCCGCCTTCTGCTGGCTGGCCTGTACCAGATCGAGTCGGGTCACGGCGCCCGCCTCGTATTTGGCGCGGGTCAGGCGTTCAATGCGCTCCAGATTGGCCAGTTGCTGGGTGCCCAGGGTAATGGCCGAGCCGAGGTAGGCCAGTTGCCAGTATTGCTCCAGGGTCTTGCCGATGAGCAGCAACCGGGTGGCGGCCAGATCCTGTTTGCTGGCCTGTGCCTCCCAGCTCGCCTGATCCCTTGCCGCGGCCAGTCTGCCCCAGAGATCCACCTCGTAGCTGAGGTTGAGGGAGGGGCCCAGGTTGCTGCTGGCGCTGCCATCTTTCATGTTCTTGGTGCCGCTGGCCCCGAGATTGGCGCTGACCGAGGGGGTGAGGTTGGTGTCAGCCAGATCGGCGCCGAGCAGGGCATTCTTGAGCTTGAGCCCGGCCACCCGCATGTCCGGGTTGGCGGCCAGTACCGCCTCGACCAGGCGATCGAGCGCGGGATCCTGGAATCCCTGCCACCATGGGCCAGCCTGCTGCGCGGTGAGACCCCGGCTCTCCTGTTGCCATGCTGGCGCCACGTCGAGATCGGGTCTGTGATAGGTGCTCTGCTGGCTGCAGGCACCGAGGCTGGCGGTGAGCATCAGGCTTAGCCCGAGCCTTGATAGGTTGTGCATCGTCATTCCCTCGCCAGTGCCTCCACCGGATCGAGCCTGGCCGCATTGCGGGCGGGCAGGTAACCAAACAGGATCCCGATGAGGGAGGAGCACCCGAAGGCCATCAGGATGGAGAAGAGCGAGAAGCGCATCTGGAAGCTTTCCACGAGCAGGGAGAAGAGAGCGCCGATGAGCAGGGCGAGGCCGATACCGAGCAGCCCCCCCAGCAGGCTGACCATCACCGCCTCGATGAGGAACTGTTGCAATATGTCGGACTGGCGGGAGCCGACGGCGATGCGGATCCCTATCTCCCGGGTGCGCTCCACCACCGAGACCAGCATGATGTTCATCACCCCGACGCCGCCGACGATGAGGGAGATCACCGCGATGGCGGAGACCAGCAGTGTCAGGGTGGCGGTGGTCTTCTCCACCGATTTGACGATGCTGTCGCTGCTGAAGGTGAAGAAGTCTTTCACGCCGTGGCGCTGGGTCAGCAGGGCGACTGCCGCCTGCTCGGCCAGGGCGGGCTGGACGCCGTCCTTGACCCGGATGGTGATCTGGGTGAAGTGCTGCTGGGAGAGGAGACGGCTCATGACGGCGCTGTAGGGGAGCCAGACATTGACCGACTGGCTGCTGCGGCCAAAGCCGGTCTCCTGGGTGACCACCCCCACGATGCGCACCGGCAGGGTGCCGACCAGCACCACCTGGCCGACCGGGTCCACCTGGCCGAGCAGGCTCTCTATGGTCTTGCCATCCACCACGGCGACTGCCGTCCGGTTGCGAATGTCCCGCTCATCGAGCAGGCGCCCCTGGGTGAGCGTCATCCCCTTGACCCGGAAAAAGTCGTTGCCGACCCCGATCACGCTGCCGCTGCTGGTCTTGTTGCGATAGCGAAGCTGGCCCGACGTCGCTATCTGGGGGCTGGCCCCCTCCAGATAGGGCTGGCCGAGCAGCGCGTCGAGATCCCGCTCGTTCAGGGTCTGGATGCTGGCGGCCTTCTCGTCTCCCCAGTCCTTGCCGGGGAAGATGTCGATGGTGTTGGTGCCCATGGCGTTGATGTCGTCGATCACCTTGGCGCGCGCCCCCTGACCCAGCGCCACCACGCTGACCACGGCGGCGATGCCGATGATGATGCCGAGCATGGTGAGGAAGGTGCGCATGCGATGGGCCAGCATGGCGTGCAGGGCCATGCGCCCCGCCTCCCGGTAGCGATCCCAGCCCCGGCTTGCGGTGCGGACGGCGGCGCCTGTGCCCTGTGCATCTTGCCCGACAGAGGGAGCGGCCAGCTGGCTGCCGTCACCTGGCAGCGGGTGGGCTGGCGCCCCGGATGGGGAGGCTGCGTTGTCATCGGTCGCCCGATGGCCGCTGTCCTCCACTACCCGCCCGTCACGCAGGGTGATGATGCGATCCGCATGGCTTGCCACCGCCATGTCGTGGGTCACCAGAATGATGGTGTGGCCCTGGGCGTGCAGCTCCTTGAGGATGGCCATCACCTCTTTGCCGCTCTGGCTGTCGAGAGCGCCGGTGGGTTCGTCCGCCAGGATCACCTCGCCGCCGTTGGCGAGCGCCCGGGCAATACTGACCCGCTGCTGCTGACCGCCGGAGAGCTGGCCGGGTCTGTGGTGGCTGCGATCCTGCAGTCCCAGGCGGGTCAGCAAGGTGCGGGCTCGGGCCTGGCGATCAAGGCGGGCAGTGCCGGCATAGATGGCGGGGATCTCCACGTTGGCGGCCGCATCCAGATGGGGCAGCAGGTGATAGCGCTGGAAGATGAAGCCGAAGTGGTGGCAGCGCAGCCGTGCCAGGGAGAGGGCATCCAGGGTCGCGGTATCCTGGCCGCGAAACAGATACTGGCCGCCGCTCGGGTGATCGAGGCAGCCCAGCAGGTTCATCAGGGTCGATTTGCCGGAGCCGGAGGCGCCGACGATGGCCACCATCTCCCCGGCATCGATGGCGAGATCCAGCGGGTGCAGCACGGTCACTTCGTGCTCTCCGCTCTGGTAGCGCCGCTCGATGCCCTTGAGACGGATCAGGGGCTCGCTCACGGCTCCATCTCCCCTTCATCGTGCAGGGCCGGCTTGCCCTGCTCCAGGATCACCTTATCCTGCTCGGTCAGGCCGCTCACCACCTCAATCTTGATGTCATCCTTCATGCCGGTCTTGATGCGGCGGATCTCTCTCTGGTCCCCTGCCTTGAACAGGCTGACCTCGTACTCGTTGTCGCCAGTCTTCTTGCCGAGGGCGGTCTGGGGAATGGCCAGTACCTGCTTGCGCTCGCCGAGTACGATGGTGACCTGGGTCGTCATGGCGACCCTCAACTGATGGCCGGGGTTGGGCACATCGAACAGGGCATAGTAGTAGATGGCCGCATTGCTGGTGGCCGTGGTGCTGGCCGTCTGCTCATTGATGTTGGTGGGGGCCAGCTCGACCGTGCGCAGGGTACCGTGGTAGCGAGTATCCGGATCCCCTATCAGGGTGAAATAGACCGGCATGCCCGCCTTGACACGGGTGACGTCCGCTTCGGAGATCTGGGCCTTGACCGTCATGGTGTCGAGATTGGCGAGCTTGAGCAGGGTCGGTACCGTCTGGCTGGCGGCCAGGGTCTGCCCCTGCCGGGTGACGATGGAGACGACGGTACCATCCATGGGGGCCTGAATGCGGTTGTAGCCGAGCTCCGTCTTGGCGCGCTCCACCTTGATGATGGCGTTGTCGATGTCGGCCTGGGCGCTTTGCAGCTCGGCCCGGGTGACGGCAAGCTGGGCTTCGGCGCTCTCCAGATCCGCACGAGAGCTCGCTTCCTGCCGAAACATCTGCTGCTGGCGGCGCCAGGCAAGCTCGTTCTGTTTGAGCTGTGCCTGCTTGATCTTGAGCTGGGCGCGGCGGCTGGCCAGCTCCGCTTCGGCGGTCTTGAGGTTGTTCTGGGCGATCAGGGGATCGATCTCCGCCAGCAGCTCTCCTTGTTTGACCTGTTGACCCGCTTCCACCGCGAGATAGGTGACCTGACCCGAGACCTGGGCCCCCACATCCACCTGCTCGATGGCCTGCAGTACGCCACTGGCGAGCACCGTCTGCTCCACATCCTGGCGGGTTACCGTTGCGGTCAGTACCGGGTCCGGTGTGTTGCCTGGCCAGGCCAGCCAGGTGACGAGAGGGATCAGCACAAGGGCGAGCAGGGCGAGCTTGCCGGGTTTTCGAAGAGCTTTCATTTATCACCTGAACGAAACGAGCGAAGGCGTGCAAGGGCCATATCGTGCAGCAAATGGCCCTCAAAAAGAAGCGAGCAATGTGTAAGAAATCGTGTGGTTCTGGCGTTGACGCAGTGGAGGAGGTCAAGCTGGGGGAGGATGACGGCGGGCGTCAGAAACAAGAAGACCCGCTCAGGGAGCGGGTCTTGTGGCATCAACTGACGGCTTTGAGCAAGGCGGCGTGAGGCTCGTGGCAGATCTGGATATCGAGGGGCAGTTTGTAGAGGAGCAGGCGGGCCAGCGAGCCCTCCATCCAGTGATGACGGCTGCCGACCAGCAAGAGGTCGGCGGGGTGGGCGGCCAGCCAGCGCTGGAGATCCGGCACCACGTCATCCACCACCAGGCACTGGTAATCCACTGGATGAGACAGCTGGGTGATGAGTTCACTGATGATCGCCTTGGCATCCAGGGTGCCCTGGGCGCTGCGCTCCTCTTGTGACAGGGACAGACTATTGCGACGGGTCTTGCTGCTGTGGGTCAGGTGCAACAAGGTCAGGTTGGCGCCCAGCCCTTGTGCCAGACGGCTCGCCTTGGCCAGTGTCTCCTGCTCGTAATCCTTGCCTTCCAGCAACAGCACAATATTGGTCGGGCTCATAAGCAGTTCTCCTTGGCAGGTGCGGGTCAGACAGCGGAAGCGCGCTCCCATCCTCCCTTCCCGCGAAATGTCAGCTCAAACGAACCCGGTGTGTTTGCATCAAGCGTCACCTTCTGTCGATGGCAACTGAAGGTACCGAGTCCGTTTACATCATCATAACAGACTGAGTTGAATGGAAAATGAAGGGATGTGTCCGTTCGAAATGTGAATGAGTGCAACGAAGATGAGTGGCGTCCTGACCATGGCGATGAAAACCCGACTGGGTGATGACCAGGCTGGCAGGTTCAGACTGAGCATCAAGACACGTGCCGCGGATTAGCCCGGGCTCCCCCTCTTTCTTGTGGCTCACGGCATGGGCCAACCAGGTCGGCGCCGTCGGCAAGAGGCTTCAACTGGCCAGCGCGATGATGGCACGGTCAATCTGAAAGGGCCGACATGGACGGGAGGGCATCCCTCCCGCCCCGTGGTCAGCTTGCGAGCAACTCACGAGCGTTGGCCAGGGTGTTGTCGGTGATCTGATCGCCCCCCAGCAGGCGGGCCAGTTCGTTGAGCCGGGCACCCGGGGTGAGCGCCTGCATCTGGGTTTCCGTTGTCTTGCCGTCGGTGTGTTTGCTCACCACCATGTGCTGGTGACCCTTGCCTGCCACCTGGGGCAGGTGGGTGACCACCATCACCTGGGTGGATTCGCCGAGCTGGCGCAACAGGCGACCCACCACGGCGGCTGTCGGGCCGCTGATCCCCACATCCACTTCGTCGAAGATAAGGGTCGGGGTGGAGATCTTGCGTGCACTGATCACCACGATGGCGAGGCTGATACGCGACAGCTCGCCGCCGGAAGCCACCTTGCCAAGGGGTTGGATGGGCTGACCCGGGTTGGTGGTGACCATGAACTCCACCCGATCGATGCCAAGGGGCGAGAGGCTGCTCTGGGCATCGGGTCGCACCTCGATGGCGAAGCGGCCATCTGGCATCGCCAGTTCGTGCATGCTGGCGCTTACCTTCGCGCCCAGCTCCTCGGCATAGCGCTGGCGGCTCTGGCTCAGGGCCTCGGCGGCCTGCACGAAGGCCTGGCGGGCCGAGGCCAGCTCGTCCTCCATCCCCTCGAGGCGTTCCTCGTCGGAGTTGAGGCGGGCCAGATCGGCGGCCAGCTCCTGATGGTGCAGGGCCAGCTCCGCCGGTTTGACATGGTGCTTGCGTGCCAGGTTGATGGCCTTGGAGAGGCGGTTCTCCAGCTCGTTGAAGCGCTCTGGATCCAGTTCCAGCCGGTCGAGATAGCTGCGCAGCTCGCTGTGGCTCTCCTGTACGCCGATCAGCGCTTCGTTGAGCATGCCGAGCACGTTGCCAAGCCGGCTGTCCATGCCGACCAGGGTCTCGGCCCTGTCCACGGCCGTCTGCAGCAGACCGGCGATAGTGGTCTCTTCATTGTCATAGAGCAGATCGAGGCAATACCCGCACTCCTGCATCAGCTCGGTGCCATTGGCGAGCCGCTGATGCTCCTCTTCAATCTCTTCAAACTCTCCCGGCTGAAGGGCAAATTCGTCCAGCTCCTGCACCTGGTATTCGATGAGTTGACGGCGGGCTTCCCGCTGCTGCTGCTCGGCCTTGAGCCGGTTGAGCTCGTTTTGCAACTGGCGCCACTGCTGGTAGTGGCGGCGTACATCGTCGAGGAGCAGATGATGACCGGCGTAGCCGTCCAGCAGGGCGAGCTGGTAATCGGGTTTGAGCAGCATCTGGTGAGCGTGCTGACCGTGGACGTTGACCAGCAGTTGACCCAGGTTCCTGAGCTGGGCGAGGGGGACGGGAACCCCGTTGATATAGCTGCGAGAGCGCCCCTCGGCGGACAGTACCCGCCGGACGATGCACTCACCGTCATTTTCAAGCTCGTTGGTGGCGAGCCAGGCCCGGGCGGCAGGATTACCCTCCAGCAGGAAGCGGGCACTCACCTCGGTCTTGTCGCTGCCCGGGCGCACCATGCTGGCTTCGGCGCGCTCCCCCAGGCACAGCCCCAGAGCATCGATGGCGATGGATTTGCCCGCCCCGGTCTCCCCGGTGATGCAGGTCATCCCCGGTTGCAGATCGAGCTCGAGAAACTTGACGATGGCGAAGTTGTTGACGGTCAGCTGGGTCAGCATGGTCTCATCCTGTATGGGTCAACATTACTGTCTATGCATCCAGTATATACTGGTCTTATATACAGTAAAGTGGGCAGGGAGGATTTTTGCGAAACAGGGGGAGGGCAAGGATGTCAAGGCCGCGGCATGGGTGTGACGCCGATCAGATGGCCTGCAAAATCAACCTGCGTACCTGGCATGGGCTGAGGCGATGCGAGAAGCCACCTTGAGGGGCTCTCTTGTGGTGAGTAGCGGGTTGAGACACACTCGAAACAGTCCTGGTTGAGCCTGGGCTGTGCACAGACCTCTTCGCAAGGATGCGTCACGATGATCCATACCCCGACCCTGCTGCTGATCTCCCTGGCAATCAACCTGATGTCGGGGGTGATCATGTTGTTCATCCACTCCCTGAAGCCGGGTCGAGGCAACTTTCTGTACTGGTCCCTCTCCGCTTTTCTCTTCTCCCTCTCCATCCTGCTGCTCAGTCTGGGGGTGTTGGGCGGCCATCCGGCGCTGGGCATCCGGGTCGGCGGCCTGGTCTCGCTCATGAGCATCCTGCTGTTGCTCGCCGGTTTTTGTGCGCTTTACGAGCGCGCATGGCATCCCCGTGCCGTGGGGGGAGGCGTGGCGGTGTTGCTGCTGCTCTATCTGGGATTGTCCAGCCTCGCCCCCGTGCGCATTGTGCTGGCCCTGATGGAGTCGATGTTGTACCTGTGGTGCGCCTGCCTCATCGTCTCTCTCGGCCGGCAACAGAAGCGGGTGCTCCATGTGGTGGCGCTCATTTACCTGCTGCATTTCACCATCCTGCTGAGTCAGGGGGGGCTGATCTTGCTGGGAGTCGAAGAGCGGATGGGGGACGGAGGTTGGCTCGATCTCATCTTCTTCATGCACATGGTGCTGACCATCGGCTCGGTGTTGTTGCTGCCTCTGGTGGCCTATGTGGAGACGGAGGAGGCATTGCTGGCGCTCTCGGAGCGGGATCCCCTCACCGGGGTACTCAATCGGCGTGGCCTCTTCAGGCACGGAGAGGGTACTACGCCTGGCCAGACGCGCTGCGTGGTGGTCCTGGACATCGATCACTTCAAGCGGGTCAACGACCAGTTTGGTCACGGCTGCGGGGATGAGGTCATTCGCTATGTGGCCGGGGTGCTGGTGGCCGAGGTACGCAAGGGTGATCTGGTGGGGCGCATCGGTGGCGAGGAGTTCGCCATCATCATGGGGGGCGTGAGCGGCCAGATGGCCCGCGACATCTGTGACCGGATCCGCCGTCAGATAGAGACGGGCTCCCGGCAGGGGGCCTGCCTGCCGTGCGAGGGGGTCACGGTGAGCATGGGGGTCGTGTGCGCCAGTGCCGAGGCTGACCTGGCACTGATGCTGACAAAAGCCGATGCTGCCATGTACCGGGTGAAGGAAGCGGGGAGAAACGGGGTGCATCTGGCATTCGAGCCGGCACCGCCTCGGCTGGTCGAAAGCAGCGAGGGGTAGACCCTCGCCACCGGTGTTGCCTGGCTAGAAGAGCTTGCTGCCCCAACCGAGCTTGTTGCGCAGCACGTGGAAGTAGCTGTAATCCAGCGGATGCACCAGATGCAGCTTGTGGCTGCTCTTCTTGATGAGGATCTCGTCCCCCGGGTGGACCGCCAGGGTGACCTGGCCGTCGCAGCTCACCTGCATGGCGTCGTCCTGGTTGTCCGGCGAGACCAGCAGCCGCACTTCGCTGTCCGCATCCAGCACGATGGGGCGGCTGCTCAGGGTGTGCGGGAACATGGGCACCAGCGTGATGGCGTTTAGTTTGGGGGTGAGAATGGCGCCCCCTGCCGACAGGGAGTAGGCGGTGGAGCCGGTGGGTGTCGCCACTATGATGCCGTCCGAGCGCTGGCTGTACATGAAGCTGCCGTCGATGTAGACCTCGAACTCGATCATGTGGGCGATCTTGCCCGGGTGAAGCACCGCCTCGTTGACCGCGAGGTTGCTCGACTTGCGCTCCCCGTGGCGATAGACGGCGGCCTCCAGCAGGAAGCGATGCTCGCTCTTGAAGTGACCCGAGAGCACCTGCTCCAGGGGCAGCAGATAATCCTGGGGCGAGAGGTCGGTCAGGAAGCCGAGGTTGCCCCGGTTCACCCCGATCACCGCCACATCGAACCGTGACAGCACCCGGGCGGCCCCCAGCATGTTGCCGTCACCGCCGACGACGATGGCGAGATCCGCCTGCTCGCCGAGCTGCACCAGATCCATCACGTTCTCCCCGAGCAGCCCCAGGGTATGGGCCACCCGGCTCTCCAGCAGCACGCGAAAGCCGCGGCTGGTCAGGTACTGGTACAGGCCGGTCAGGGTCTGGTTGGCCCCCTCGTGATGGGGCTTGCCGATGAGGGCAACGGTTTTGAACGGAGAATCCATAGGTTATCGGGTCTGGGAGAGTCTTGGGGGGGAGTATACCGCGCTTTGCCGGGGATTTGTCTGCCTCCGTGGCGGTTGGTGCAATCGGCCCCGAAAAGGGGCTGCCTGGCACGCGGATGGGCGCCATTGTGCCCGATCTGCCCTTTTCCCCTTGAAAGCCGGGGCTGTGTCCCCATAATAGCGCCAACACAGGGTCTGCTGGCGCGTGTCGCTTGTCTGAACGCCAGCCACCCTCACACGCAACCCCTGAATATTGGAGATGTCATGAGCCACGAAGAACAAAAGGTTGAAGCGATGGAGCAAGTGGAAGCCCAGCCAGTCGAGCCGACCGATGTAGACAGTGAAGTGACAGCCGAGCAGGCCCGCATCGCCGAGCTGGAGGCCCAGCTGGAGGCGGCCCAGCAGGCCTCCCTGGAAGAGCGCGAGCGCGCCATTCGCGCCGTCGCCGAGATGGAGAACCTGCGTCGCCGTGCCGCTCAGGACGTGGAGAAAGCCCACAAGTTTGCACTGGAGAAGTTCGCCGCAGAGCTCTTGCCGGTGCTGGACAACCTGGAGCGCGCCATCGAGCTGGCGGACAAGGAGAACGACACCCTCAAGCCGATGATTGAAGGGGTCGAGCTGACCCTGAAATCCATGCAGAGCGGCGTGGCCAAGTTCGGCCTGGTGGCGCTGGACCCGACCAACCAGCCGTTCGACCCCAATGCCCACCAGGCCATGAGCATGGTGCCCAGTGCCGACGTGGCGCCGAACACCGTGATCGCCGTGATGCAGAAGGGCTACGAGCTCAACGGCCGCGTCATCCGTCCGGCCATGGTGATGGTCTCCAAGTCCGCTGACTGATCACGCTGTTCTCACCAAGCCCGCCGCTTGGCGGGCTTTTTGTTGGATGTGGCGCCAAAAAAACGTGTCTGGCGTCATTTGGCTGTCAGGTGGCCTGTATGCAGGTTTTTTCAGGGCCGGACTTGAAGCGCCGACTTGAGACCCCATATAGGTTGCAAGGCCACGGCGGCACAAAAAATTTGATGCCGGGAGCTTGAAAGCCACAGTGGCAGGCCCCACCTAGCCGTTAACGTATCAAGGCGAGCCCCTCGCCAGTTTATTCAAAGTATTTGGAGATTCGTCAAATGGGTAAAATCATCGGTATTGACCTGGGTACTACCAACTCCTGCGTCGCTATTCTGGATGGCGACCATGCTCGCGTGATCGAGAACGCGGAAGGCGACCGTACTACTCCGTCCATCATTGCCTATGCCGATGACGGCGAAATCCTGGTTGGTCAGCCGGCCAAGCGCCAAGCCATCACCAACCCGAAGAACACGCTGTTCGCCATCAAGCGTCTGATCGGCCGTCGTTTCGAAGATGACGAAGTACAACGTGACCTGAAAATCATGCCGTACGCCATCGCCAAGGCCGACAACGGTGACGCCTGGGTTGAAGTGAAAGGCAAGAAAATGGCACCGCCGCAGATCTCTGCCGAAGTGCTGAAAAAGATGAAGAAGACCGCCGAGGACTACCTGGGCGAGCCGGTGACCGAAGCCGTCATCACCGTACCGGCCTACTTCAACGACGCCCAGCGTCAGGCCACCAAGGATGCCGGTCGCATCGCCGGTCTGGACGTCAAGCGCATCATCAACGAGCCGACTGCGGCTGCGTTTGCCTACGGCGTCAACAAGGTCAAGGGCGAGCGCAAGGTTGCCGTATATGACTTAGGGGGCGGTACCTTCGATATCTCCATCATCGAGATCGACGAAGTCGAAGGGGAAACCACCTTCGAAGTACTGGCGACCAACGGTAACACCCACCTGGGTGGTGAAGACTTCGACAACCGCGTCATCAACTACCTGGTTGACGAGTTCAAGCGCGAGCAGGGCATCGACCTGCGCAACGACCAGCTGGCTCTGCAGCGTCTGAAAGACGCCGCCGAAAAAGCCAAGATCGAGCTCTCTTCTGCCCAGCAGACCGACGTGAACCTGCCGTACATCACAGCAGATGCCACCGGTCCGAAGCACATGAATATCAAGGTGACCCGCGCCAAGCTGGAATCCCTGGTGGAAGACATGGTGAAAGACTCCCTGGAGCCGGTTCGTGTCGCCCTGAAAGACTCCGGTCTGGCGGTTGGCGAGATCGACGACGTCATCCTGGTGGGCGGTCAGACCCGTATGCCGCTGGTTCAGAAGACCGTGGCCGACTTCTTCGGTAAAGAGCCGCGCAAAGACGTCAACCCGGACGAAGCCGTGGCCATGGGTGCTGCCATCCAGGGTGCCGTACTGTCCGGTGACAAGACCGACGTACTGCTGCTGGACGTGACTCCGCTCTCCCTGGGGATCGAGACCATGGGCAGCGTGATGACCGCGCTCATCGAGAAGAACACCACCATTCCGACCAAGAAGTCCCAGGTGTTCTCCACCGCCGAAGACAACCAGTCTGCCGTGACCATTCACGTGCTGCAGGGTGAGCGCAAGCGCGCCAGCGACAACAAGTCCCTGGGCCAGTTCAACCTGGAAGGCATCCGCCCGGCACCGCGCGGTCTGCCGCAGATCGAAGTGACCTTCGACATCGATGCCAACGGCATCCTGCACGTCTCCGCGAAAGACAAGGAGACCAACAAGGAGCAGAAGATCACCATCCAGGCCTCTTCCGGTCTGTCTGATGACGAGATCGAACGCATGGTACGCGAAGCCGAAGCCAACGCGGCCGAGGACAAGAAGTTCGAAGAGCTGGTGCAGGCCCGCAACCAGGCTGACGGTCTGGTCCACTCCGTGCGCAAGCAGGTCACCGAAGCCGGTGAAGCCCTGCCTGCCGACGAGAAGACCAAGATTGAGACTGCCCTGAGCGAGCTGGAATCCGCCATCAAGGGTGACGACAAGGCTGCCATCGAAGCCAAACAGCAGGCTCTGCTGGAAGCGTCCCAGAAGCTGATGGAAATTGCCCAGCAGCAGGCTCAGGCGCAAGGCGCCGCCGGTGCTGACGCCGGTCAGTCCTCCTCTTCTGCCAAGGCTGACGACGACGTGGTCGACGCCGAGTTCGAAGAAGTGAAAGACGACAAGAAATAAGCCCGACCCGGATGGGCGAAGTCCGCTTCGCCCATCGGCTCAGAATCTGTTCACGGTCTGTCGCGAGAGGCCGTCAGCAAGGTAAAGAGCAGCGCAGGAACCGGAGCGTACAGATATACGTGAGGATTCCGAGCAGCACATGAGCCTTGATCACGGCTTCGTAGTAAGAGTGTGAGCAGATTCGTCAATGAATTTACGGGCGTTGGGTAACCAACGCCCGTCTGCGTAACTGCTGATATAGCAACAGGATGAGTATGTCGAAGCGCGATTTCTACGAAGTGCTCGGGGTGTCGAAAGGTGCCGACGAGCGCGAGATCAAGAAGGCGTACAAGCGTCTGGCCATGAAGTATCACCCGGATCGCAACCAGGGTGATGCCGGGGCTGAAGAGAAGTTCAAAGAGGTCAAGGAAGCCTACGAGGTCCTGACCGACGAGAACCTGCGTGCCCGTTATGACCAGTACGGTCATGCCGGGGTGGATCCGAGCCAGGGTGGCGGCCACGGCGGCTTTGGCGGTGGCGCCGATTTCGGCGACATCTTCGGCGACGTGTTTGGCGACATCTTCGGTGGTCGCGGGGGCGGTCGTCGCGGCCCGGCCCGTGGCTCCGACCTGCGCTACAACATGGAGCTGACGCTGGAAGAGGCGGTGCGCGGGGTCTCCAAGGAGATCAAGATCCCGACCCAGGTCCACTGCGAAGTGTGCAACGGCTCCGGTGCCCATACCGGCAGCCAGGCCCAGACCTGCCCCACCTGCCACGGCTCCGGCCAGGTGCAGATGCGCCAGGGCTTCTTCGCGGTGCAGCAGCCCTGCCCCCACTGTCACGGTCGCGGCAAGATCATCAAGGATCCGTGCCGCAAGTGCCATGGGGAAGGGCGCTATCAGAAGACCAAGACCCTGTCGGTCAAGATCCCGGCCGGGGTCGATACCGGGGATCGCATCCGTCTCTCCGGCGAAGGGGAAGCGGGGGAAACCGGCGCATCGGCGGGGGATCTGTACGTACAGGTTCACGTGCGCGAGCACGAGATCTTCGTCCGTGACGGCAACGACCTCTACTGCGAAGTGCCCATCAGCTTTACCACGGCGGCGCTCGGCGGCGAGATTGAAGTGCCGACCCTGGATGGCCGGGTCAAGCTCAAGGTGACCCCGGAGACCCAGACCGGCAAGCTGTTCCGCCTGCGGGGCAAGGGCGTCAAGTCCGTGCGCTCCGGCCAGGTGGGGGATCTGATGTGCAAGGTGGTGATCGAGACTCCGGTCAAGCTGACCGAGACCCAGAAAGATCTGCTGCGCCAGCTGGACGACTCCTTCAGCGGCGCCGCTGCCAAGACCCACAAGCCGAAATCTGAGGGCTTCTTCGAAGGGGTGAAACGCTTCTTCGACGACCTGACCAAATAAACGCGACCCGCGTTACCCAAGCCGGCACGGATGTGCCGGCTTTTTTTTGCCCGCCATCTGGCCTGGATCCCCCCTTATTGAGTGGATCCCGATGAGGGATCCTCCTCACAACTTCCGCCAATTCCCCCTGTACAAATGTTATCCCGCTCACACTCCTGCTGAAACGGTTTAGCTGGCATATTGAGTCAGCTAAAGCGGTTTAGCTATCCTCGGCTTGTCAACAACAACAGAGCCCGGACGGGCGACAGAAGACAGGTGAGGACGATGACGATGTTCAAGAGCAAGTTGGCGCTGGCCGTGGCGCTGGGATTGGGAATGAGCAGCCCGCTGTGGGCGGCGGATGGTGGTATCGAAGCCAGGCTGGCGGCGCTGGAGGCGCGGGTGCAGGCAGCCGAGGCGCGCGCCACCGCTGCCGAAGCGCGGGCCGATGAGGCCCAGAGCAAGGCGAGCGAAGCCCGCGAGACCGCCGCCGTGGCCAAGGCCCAGAGCGAGAAGGTGGACAAGCAGACTGCCGGTGCCCAGGGCTTCGAGTTCCACGGCTATGCCCGCTCGGGCCTGCTGGTGAACGGCAACGGCAACGGTGGCCGCGGCGGCCCCTACATCACCCCGGCCGGCTCGGTGGGCGGCGCCGTGGGTCGCCTTGGCAACGAGGATGACACCTACATGGAGGCCAACCTGCTGAAGACCCAGACCTTCGACGATGGCAGCTGGGCCCGCTACAAGCTGATGCTGGCGGACGGGGTGGAGACCAGCAACGACTGGACCGCCAGCGATTCCAGCCTCAACACCCGCCAGGTGTTTGCCGAAATCGGCGATCTGGCGAGCTTCAGCGGTCCTTTCCAGCACTCGGTGCTCTGGGCGGGCAAGCGCTTTGACCGGGACAACTTCGACATCCACTGGCTCGACTCGGACGTGGTCTTCCTGGCCGGCACCGGCGGCGGCGTCTACGACGTGCAGCTGGCCGACAGCTGGAAGGCAAACTTCTCCCTCTACGGGCGCGACTACGGCGACATCAGCGCGAGCGGTCTCTCCGACATCGAGAGCTACATCCTCACCATGAACAACCGCGTTGGCAACTGGCAGTGGATGCTGAACGGCCTCTCCGCCAAGGACAACGAGGCGCGCATCAATGACGGCGGCGCGGGCAGCGAAGCGGCGAACAAGGGGGCCCACACCCTGCTGGCCTACCACGCCGACAGCTTCTTTGGCATCAACCCCGGTTTCTCCAAGGCGGCGGTGCTGTATGGCCACGGTCTGGGTGCCGAGCTCAAGGGGCTGGGCTCCGACAGCGAGCTGCTGCCGGATGCCGATGCGGTGCGGGTCGCCGTGTTTGGCGCTACCGATCTTGCGCCTCGCTGGCGTGTCGCCCCGGCCCTGCTGGCCGAGCACAGCCAGGATCGTTACGTGAAGGGGGACGAGTACCGCTGGGTGACCCTCAATGGCCGCCTGGCCCAGGTGCTGAGCCAGAACGTCGAGCTGGTCTACGAGGCGACCTGGCAGTACATGGACCTCGATCCCAAGGGCTACAAGGGTCGCCAGGCGGTGAGCGGCGATTTCACCAAGCTCACCTTCGCGCCGACCTTCAAGGCGCAGACCGCCGGCTTCTTCGAGCGGCCCGAGCTTCGGGTGTTCGCCACCTGGATGGACTGGTCCTCCGAGCTCGACAACTACGCCAGCTCCGATGCCATGGGCCAGAGCAACTTCACCGCCGGGGGCGAGTGGAACTTTGGCGTGCAGATGGAAACCTGGTTCTAGTTCGTTATCCCGATCACAAAAATGGCAGGCGGCCCCGGGATCTGTTGGTTAGCTAAAACGGTTTAGCTGATAATGCGGACCCAGAACCCGGGGCTGACCCCGGCAAATCCTGTGCAGCAGTGGAGTAGCAACAAGGTGACGAATCGTGTGTGGGTAATGGGGGATGCGGTAGTGGACTTGATCCCGGAAGGGGAGCAGCACTACCTCAAGTGTCCGGGTGGCGCACCGGCCAACGTGGCGGTGGGCGTTGCCCGGCTCGGCGGGGAGTCGGCCTTTATTGGCCGGGTCGGCGCGGATCCCTTCGGCCGCTTCATGGGGGAGACCCTGGCCAGGGAGGGGGTCGACATTCGCCACCTGATCCAGGATCCGGCCCATCGCACCAGCACGGTGCTGGTGGATCTCGATGAGGCGGGGGAGCGCAGCTTCACCTTCATGGTGCGCCCGAGCGCCGATCAGTTCCTGAGCCACGCCGATCTGCCGGTCTTCCAGGCCGGGCAGTGGCTGCTGACCTGCTCCATTGCGCTCGCCAACGAGCCGGTGCGCAGCAGTTGTCTGCAAGCCATGGCGACCATCCGAGCCGTCGGGGGGCGGGTCTGCTTCGACCCCAACCTGAGGCCAGAGGTGTGGGGCAACCCTGCCGAGATGCTGCCCGTGGTGCGCGAGGCCATGGCCCTCGCAGACGTGGTCAAGCTCTCGGTGGAGGAGCTGCAACTGCTGAGCGGTCTGGACGATCTGGCGGCGGGGCTTGCCACTCTTTCAGGCCCGGCACTGGTGCTGGTGACCCGGGGGGCGGGGGGCGTGGTGGCCCGTCTGGGTGGCGAGTTGCTGGAGTGGGTGGGGCCCAAAGTGACGCCACTCGATACTACGGGGGCGGGGGACGCCTTCGTCGCCGGGCTGCTGGCGGCCTTGGCCGAACGGACCTCGCTGCCGACGCTGGCCGAGCTGCCCGCCATTCTGGCTCAGGCCCACGGCTGCGGGGCGCTCGCCACCACCGCCAAGGGGGCGATGACGGCACTGCCCACCCGCACCCGGCTGGATGAATTTTTGCGATCAGGCGCAGACGGCTGTTGATCCGCGGCTAGAAGCCCGGCTCGACAGCCCCTACTCTCATGTGACAAGGGCCCGCCAGCGTGGCGGGTCATAAGAGGAAGAATATGAATATCAGTGCGATAGCCCAGGATCTGGTGCCCCTGCTCGGGGGCAGGGAGAACATCGTCAGCGCCGCCCACTGCGCCACCCGGCTGCGGCTGGTGCTGGCGGACGACAGCAAGGTGAACAAGGCCGCCATCGACAAGCTGGAGGGGGTCAAGGGGTGCTTCAGCAACGCCGGCCAGATCCAGGTCATTTTCGGCACCGGCCTGGTCAACAAGGTCTATGCGGAGTTCGTCACCCTGACCGGGACCGGCACCGCCAGCAAGGCGGAGCTGACCGACATGGCGACGGCCAAGCTCAACGTGGCCCAGCGTCTGGCGCGGACCCTCTCCAACATCTTCGTGCCCATCATTCCGGCCATCGTCGCCTCCGGTCTGCTGATGGGGCTGCTCGGCATGGTGCGCACCTACGGCTGGGTCAACGCCGACAGCGCCCTGTTCGTCATGCTCGACATGTTCAGCTCGGCAGCCTTCATCATCCTGCCGATCCTCATCGGCTTTACGGCGGCGCGGGAGTTTGGCGGCAATCCGTACCTCGGGGCGACCCTTGGCGGCATCCTCACCCACCCGGCCCTGACAAACGCCTGGGGCGTGGCCGGGGGCTTCAAGACCATGGACTTCTTCGGCCTGGATGTCGCCATGATCGGCTACCAGGGCACCGTCTTCCCGGTGCTCTTGGCGGTCTGGTTCATGTCCCATCTGGAGAAGCAGCTGCGCAAGCGCATCCCTGACGCCCTGGATCTCATCCTCACCCCGTTTTTGACCGTCATCATCACCGGCTTCGTGGCGCTGCTTTTCATCGGCCCCGCCGGGCGGGTGCTGGGGGATGGCATCTCGTTCGGTCTGAGCGCCCTCTATGAGCAGGCAGGCTGGCTGGCGGGTCTGGTGTTTGGCGGGACTTATTCGCTCATCGTCATCACCGGCATCCACCACAGCTTCCACGCCATCGAGGCGGGGCTGCTGGCCAACCCTGCCATCGGCGTCAACTTCCTGCTGCCCATCTGGGCCATGGCCAACGTGGCCCAGGGGGGGGCTTGCCTCGCGGTCTACTTCAAGACCCGCGATGTGAAGATCAAGGCCATCACGGTGCCGGCGGCCATGTCCTGCCTGCTCGGCATCACCGAGGCGGCGATCTTCGGGGTCAACCTGCGCTACATCAAGCCCTTCCTGGCCGGTCTGTTAGGCGGGGCCTGCGGCGGCGCCTACGTGGTGGCGGCCAAGGTCGGCATGACGGCGGTGGGCCTGACCGGCATCCCGGGCATGGCCATCGTCCAGCCCATGAGCCTCATCCACTACGTCATCGGTCTGGTGATCGCCTTTGGCGCCGCTTTCGCCGCCTCCTACCTGCTCAAGTACAAGGTGGAGTGATGAAGGAAAGCCATCTCCTGAACCTGGTTGTCCGGTCCCTGCTGGCCGGACAGCTCAAGGCGGCGGCCGATCCCCATCGGCCCCGCTGGCATCTGGCAGCCCCGGTGGGGCTGCTCAACGATCCCAACGGCTTCATCGAGCACGACGGGCGCTACCATCTTTTCTACCAGTGGAACCCGCTCGGTTGCGAGCACCGCAACAAGGGCTGGGGGCATGTCACCTCCACCGATCTGCTGCACTGGCAGCACGAGCCGGTGGCGCTGCTGCCCACCGAGGCCTATGAGAGCCACGGCTGCTATTCGGGCTCGGCGGTGAGCGACGAGAAGGGGCGTCTGACCCTCATCTATACCGGCAACGTCAAATACCCGGACGGCAGCCGCACCGCCTACCAGTGTCTGGCCCGTGCCGACGGTGAGGGGGGCTTCGAGAAGCTGGGACCCGTGCTGGACCTGCCCGCAGGCTACAGCGGCCATGTGCGCGACCCCAAGGTGTGGCACGACGGTCGGCAGTGGTTGATGGTGCTGGGGGCTCGTACCCTGGACGATCGGGGTGAGGTGCTGCTCTATCGCGGTGATACCCTGGATGCCTGGACGCTGGTGGGCCCCATCGCCGGCAGCGGGCGCGGCGGTCTCGGGGAGTTTGGCTACATGTGGGAGTGTCCGGACCTCTTCCCCCTGGGAGATCGCCATGTGCTGATCAGCTGCCCGCAGGGGATTGCCCCGCAGGGAGAGGATTATCGCAACCTCTACCAGTGCGGCTGGCTGGCGGGTGACTTCGACGGCGAGCGCTTCGAGCACGGGGTTTTCCACGAGTTGGACAGGGGCTTCGAGTTCTATGCGCCGCAGACCACTCAGGACAACCAAGGGCGGCGCCTGCTGTTCGGCTGGCTGGGCTTGCCGGAGGAGAACGAGATGAGCCAGCCCACTCTCGAGCACGGCTGGATCCACCAGATGAGCTGCCCGCGGGAGCTGTTCTGGCAGGATGAGTGGCTCTGCCAGCGGCCGGTGGCAGAGCTGGGCGCCCTGAAAGGGGAGCAGACCCGCTTCGAGGGGGCACTGGACGAGCTGCCTGCCCTGGCCATCGACTCGGCCTGGCTCGATCTGGCGCTGTGCGGTGAAGGGCGCCTCGGGTTCGGGGCCGTGGTCGAGCTGGTGTGGCAGCCGGGGCGTCTTGTCCTGCGGCGCCAGAACTGGCAGAGCGGGGAGTGGGAGGAGCGAAGCGCCCCCTGGCTTGGGGGCAAGATCACCGTCTTGTGTGACCGCTCCAGCCTGGAGTGCTTCGTCGATGGCGGGCGCCAGAGCTTGTCGACCCGTTACTTCCCCGGCGAAAACCCAGTACTTTCCGCACGTTGTGGTGGTGATGGCAGCAAAATTTGCCTCGATCACTGGCCGCTGGCGACCTGCCTAGTACAATAGCCCGGTCTCAGTGTGCCGGGAGGTCAGGTGGAGAAGAAGAAACGGATCACGATTGCCCAGATAGCCACGCTTGCGGGGGTCTCCAAGGCCACCGCCAGCCTGGTGCTCAACGGCAAGAGTGCGGAATACCGCATCGCCGACGATACCCGCAAGCGGATCCAGGCGGTGGCGGACGAGTGCCATTATCAGCCGAGCATCCACGCCCGCTCCCTGCGGGAGGTGCGCAGCTACACCTGGGGGCTGGTGATCCCCGACCTCACCAACTTCGGCTTCGCCAGCATCGCCCGTGCCCTGGAGGCCCGCTGTCGGGAGGCGGGCCTCCAGCTGCTCATCGCCTGCTCCGAGGATGACCCCACCCTGGAGCAGCGGGTGGTGGACAACCTCATCAGCCGTCAGGTGGATGGCCTCATCGTCGCCTCCAGCGGCCACAGTGACGACATCTATGCCCGCATCCACGACCGCTTGCCGGTGGTGCAGCTCGACCGCCACATCGGTGAGTCGCGCCTGCCCATGGTGATCTCGGACGCCTGCAAGGCTACCGCCGAGCTGGTGCAGGATATGGCCGAGGATTGCGGGGAGGAGATCTACTACTTCGGCGGTCTGCTGGATCTCTCCCCCAGCCGCCACCGGCTGGCGGGTTACGAGCTCGGGTTGCACCGGGCCGGGCTGGAGGCCACTTCAGACCGGGTCCGCCACCGTGACTACCAGCCGAGCTCGGGCTATCAGCTGATGTCTGAGCTGGTGGACGAACTCGGAGCTCCGCCGAAGGGGCTTTTTACCGCCTCTTTCACCCTGCTGGAGGGGGTGCTGCGCTATCTCAACGAGGCGGAACTGATGGAGACCGGCATGCGCCTGTGTACGTTCGACGATCACGATCTGCTCGACTGCATCCCCATGCGCATCGATTCCGTGGCCCAGGATTGCCCGGCCCTGGCCCGGGCCGCCTTCGAGATGATGCAGCAACTCATCGCGGGCAATCCCCCTGCCCAGACCGCCCAGGTCATCAACCCCAGGGTGCGCTGGCGCAGCCGCCGCTAGGCACACGGCTTCCCTTTCCTGTGAAAAAGCCCCGCCGGATCCGGCGGGGCTTTTTGTGCTGCGTCTGGTATGAGAGCGTCAATCGGTGATGCTGGCCCGCCAGAAGATCTGCTTGATGTGAGGGTGCTCCCCGAGCGTGTTCATAAGGGCATCGAGCTTGGTGCCATCGATGGCGGTGGCGAGCAGCGCCGCCGAGATCTCGAGATCCTGATCGCCGAAGGGGGTGATGTCGAGCTCGCTCAGGGGGTAGTGGGCCTGCTCCAGCATCTGCTCGAGCCAGGGCAGTACCTCCTTCTGGTGAGCGCGGCCGATGAGAGCGGTCACGTGATAGGTCACTTCGGTGTCCATGTTGTCCACCGGGTCTCGGTTTATCTGGTTGACCAGGGGGCGCAGCAGGGTGTTGGCGGCCAGCACGAAGAGGGCGCCGAGGATGGCCTCCAGGGCGAACCCGGCGCCGCAGGCGGCCCCGACCGCGGCCACGCCCCACAGGGTGGCCGCTGTGTTGATGCCCCGGATGTTGCCGGATTCCCGCATGATGACGCCAGCGCCGAGAAAACCAATGCCGGAGACGATGTAGGCCACCACGTGGACGACCCCGTAACTGCCACCATGCAGGTCATAGATGCGCTGGGCCAGGTTGACGAACAGGGCCGCCCCCACGGCGACCAGCACGTTGGTGCGAAGGCCGGCGGTGCGCTGGCGGTACTGGCGCTCCAGGCCGACCAGGCTGCCCAGCACGAAGGCGAGCAGCAGGCTGGCCAGGGTGTCGAGCAGGGCGAGAAAATCGAGTTGTTGCCACATTCTCATGAAGGGTCTCCTTCTGGGGATGCCGACCAGCCTTCACCCCCGGGTTGCGTGAGAGACGGGGGGCAAGGTCGACATCGTGGTGAATGCAAGGGCGCGACCCGCCTCCTGACGGGGCGGGATGGCGCAGAACAGGGTACAGGCCCTTTACGGTTGCCCGGGAAGGGCCCCGCCTCGTCCGAGGGTCAATGCCTGGTGGTGTCGTCCCCGGCGCGGGGGCGCAGTTCCCAGCGTACCGGGTGGACAGCCCCGACCTGGTGGATGAACTGCACCAGATAGCGGCGCTGGGGCGGCGTGCAGTAGAGGCTCAGCACCAGCACGCGGCCTTCACCGCGCCCGGGCTGCATGGACTGCAGAGGACTGAGTCCGGCCGGTTGCAGGGTGTGGCTCACCGCCGCCAGCACCTGCTCCATGTCGGCTCTGTCTTCGCAGCGGATGTGCAGCCGATAGAGGTGCTGACGCCGTCTGCCACGTTGCCAGAGTGGTCGCAGGCCCCGTCCCAGTCTGCTCAGCAGGGAAGGGGATTTGTCAGCGACAGGGTTGTTTGAAATCAAGCGCATAGCAGCCTCCTTTTGGGAAGCAGAAACTATGCAGGCAAGGTGTCGTGGGATGAGTCCGCGTCACCTGACGTCAAGTGTGAAAAGCGGGGAAAAGAGGGATCCACTTCTCGCAGGGTGGCGAGTCGCGGCAGAGAAAAACCTGCGGCTAGCTCGCGACCAGGGTGCCGACGACGAGGGTCGGCGTGCGTCTGTCACTTGATGAGTTGCCCACCGATGGTCTCCGCTAGTGATAAAGAGGCGACATGGTAGCCGATACGGCGGCCTGGGTAAACCCCGAGCCCTTGATAGCAACATATTGAAACATAATAAAAAAGAGATGAAAGCGCCGACGAAGGGAGCCCTCTTCCCTTCACCGGCGGGCCCTTGGGGGGTTACCGGGTCTTGTCGATGCCCAGGTATTTGAGCATCAGTTTTTCATAGATGGGTTCGGTGTCGCCCACCTGCATCTTGTGCAGGAAATACTTCTCGAACGCTATCTTGGCCAGGTGGACCCACTTCCCTTTCTTGAACCAGGCGACGTTGCGCGGCGGGATCTGCGGCATGGCCACGAAGGCGGCCCCTGTGTCCCCCATGTCCGCCAGACAGATGGCATTCCACACCGCCCGGGTGACCGGGGGCTGGCCGTCCAGCTCCGCCTTGATGTTGTGGCTCAGGGTGCGCACCATGGCCTCAATCATGTAGCCGGTCTTGGGCACCCCGGTCGGTACCGGCGTCTTGTGCTGGGGCGGGATGGCGATGCAGACCCCGGCGGCGTAAATCTGCGGGAAGACAGGGTTGCGCTGGTGTTCGTCGACGATGACGAACCCGCGGGGATTGACCAGCCCCTCGAGACCCCGCAGGGGGCTGATGCCGGCGAAGGCGGGCAGCATCATGGCATGCTTGTAGGGGAGGCTGTGGGTGCGCTTGACGTTGCCATCTTCATCCAGCTCCTCCACCGTCATCACCCCATCCCTGGCCGCCACGGTGCGGGCATTGCAGATCCATTGCATGTCGCGCATGCGCAGCTCGCTCTCCAGCATGCCCTTGGAATCCCCCACGCCGTTGAGGCCGAGGTGACCGATGTAGGGTTCGCTGGTGACAAAGGTCATGGGCACGTCCTTTCTCACCTTCTTGTCGCGCAGGTGGCGATCGAGGATGAAGGCGTATTCGTAGGCCGGGCCGAAGCAGGAGGCGCCGGGCATGGCACCGACGATCACCGGACCCGGTTCGTCGAGCAGCCCGTTGACACTGTGCAGGCACTCCTCTGCGTGGGAGAGGGTGCAGACGCTGGCGGTGCCGCCCGCCGTCGGGCCCGCTCCCTGAACCTCTTCAAAGGCGAGTGCGGGGCCGGTGCAGAGCACCAGAAAGTCGTAGTGCAGGTGCTGGCCATCGGAGAGGCGGATCTGCTGTTCGAGGGGTTGCAACCCGGTCAGGGCGGCGTGGATGAAGCGGATCCCCTTCTTCTTCACATGAGGCTCTATGGGGAGGGAGATATCCTTGCGCTTTCGCCACCGGACCGCAATCCACGGGTTCGAAGGGTTGAATTCAAAGTCGGGTTTGTCGTTCACCAGGATGACGTCGTGCTGCTTGCCGAGTTCGGCCTTGAGCTCGTAGGCGGCCGACATGCCCCCCAAACCTGCCCCGATGATGATGGTTGCCATAATGAGCCTCCGCTCTATTACACGGCTCCTGTGAGCCAATATGTCCGCCTGCCTATTTGAGCCCCATTCGCCTGAGCACGGCGGCGGCGGGACAGACCCCGGTGAACGCGCTCTGGATCAGGTTGACCCCGACAAAGACGCTCAACCAGACAAAGCCCGGGTGGACCCAGGCCGTGAGCAGCAGCGACAGCAGCAACATGCCACCTGCGACCACTCTGACTCCGTTATCGACGGCCATTTCTCGTCTCCTTTTGTTTAGTGATTGCTAATTTAGGGTTGTTTTATACAATAGAACAAATATCAGCAATTGCTAATTTAATCTTATGAGCCACTTCGACGAGATGAACCGACATGCGACAGCCGCCGCCGGCCTGCTCAAGGCGCTGGCTCATCCTGAACGCCTGATGGTGCTCTGCCAGCTGGTGGAAGGGGAGAAGGGGGTCGGGGAGCTGCTGGCCCACAGTCAGCTCGGGCAGTCGGCCTTCTCCCAGCAACTGTCGGTATTGAAGCGCCAGGGCCTTATCCGCTCGCGCAAAGTCTCCCAGCAGATCTACTACTCCCTGGTGAGCGAGGCGGCGGCCGATGTGCTGGCGGCGCTGCAAACCCATTTTTGTCACTCAGATGAGGAAATTCGATGATGGAAAGCCAATGGCTGCTCTCGTTGGGGGGCGGCATGCTGGCGGGGCTCTCGGCCCTGATCCTGATGTTGTTCAACGGCCGGGTGGCCGGGATCAGCGGCATTCTGGCCGGTGCAATGCAGTACAAGACCCCCTGGCGGGTGCTGTTTCTGCTGGGATTGGGACTGGGGGCCTGGCTGGCGCTGACCCTGGGTTGGGCCACCATGCCCGCCTTTGATGCCTTGCCCGGCTGGCCCGTGGTGCTGCTGGCCGGCCTGCTGGTGGGCATCGGCACCCGCCTTGGCAATGGCTGCACCAGCGGTCACGGCATCTGCGGCATGGGGCGGCTGTCGACGCGCTCCGTGGTGGCGACGCTCACCTTTATGGGGATGGGCGTGGTGACCGTGTTCTTTACTCACCACATGTTTTGACGGATTGATTGCCATGAAATTGCTGACAAGTCTGTTTGCGGGCCTGCTGTTCGGGCTGGGAATGGCCCTCTCCGGGATGATGGCTCCGGCGCGGGTCACCGGGTTTCTCGATCTGGCCGGTGCCTGGGATCCCAGTCTGGCCTTCGTGATGGGGGGGGCCCTGGCTGTCTTCATGCCGGGCTACTTCCTGCTGGTGAAGCCCCGTTGTCTGAGCCTGCTGGGGGAACCCATGGCCCGGGTTCCCGCTCCCGTGCTGGATCGCCGCCTGATTGGCGGGGCCGCACTGTTCGGGATCGGTTGGGGCCTGGTCGGCATCTGTCCAGGGCCTGCCTTGAGTCTCATTTCCAGCGGACAGCCCATGATAATGTTGTTCATCGGGGCCATGGCGGCCGGGATCCTGCTGGTGGACAAGGTCTGGAACAGGGTGCTGGAGAAGGCTCGCCAGCACCGTACTGCCTGAGTTTTCAAGGTGCCCATGAGCCAGGGAAGGAGAATCATGATGAACACAATCCGGTTGCTGGTGACCACCCTGCTGGTCATGACATCCACCCTGGTGGCGGCCGAGGAGGCCAAGGGGTCGCTGACCCCGCAGCGCGTCATCGACTGGCTCACCCTGAGCGGTACCGTGAGCGCCATTCATCAGGGGACGGTCGCGGCCCAGACCAGTGGCCGCGTCTCCCGCATGCTGGTGGATGTGAACGACGAGGTACAGGCCGGGCAGCCCCTGCTCGAGATAAGCGGCAAGGAGCAATCTGCCGCCGTGACCGGCGCCGAGGCGCGGGTGGCCAGGGCCCAGGCCCAGCAGGTGGAGGCCGAGCGCCAGCTCACCCGTTATCAGGCCCTCATCGCCAAGGGGGTGATCACCCGGGCCCAGCTCGACAACGCCCAGGCAACGGATCGGGCCGCCCGCGCCGAGGTCAATGCCGCCGAGGCCGCCCTCATCCAGGCCCGGGAAGCCTACGGCTATACCCGCATCCTCGCCCCCTACGCCGGGGTGGTGACCAGGCGGCTGGTGGAGCTGGGGGAGACGGTGGCCCCCGGCACGCCGCTGCTATCCGGTTTCTCCCTGGGCGAGCTGAGGGTGGAGCTGGAGCTGCCCCAGTCCGCGCTGGCTCTCGCCGGCCAGCCGTCGGATGTGCAGGTGCTGCTGCCCGGTGGCAAGGTCGTGACTCCCGTCAAGCTGACCCGCTTCAACTACGCCGACAGCCAGAGCCACAGTTTCCGGCTGCGCCTCGATCTGCCGCCGAACACGGCAGGGGTGCTGCCCGGCATGTGGCTCAAGGTGCAGATCAAACAGGGTGAGCGTCAGGTGTTGCAAGTGCCGGAGCCCGCCCTGCTGCGGCAGGGGGAGTTCAACGGCGTCTACCTCAAAGAGGGGGAGGGCTGGGCCCTGACCCCGGTGCGGGTCGGTCACTGCGAGGCTGGGCTTTGCGAGGTCTTGGCGGGTCTCAAGGGCGGTGACACCCTGGCCCCCGATGCCTGGACCCGTCAACAGGAGGTGCCCCATGAGTAGCGAGCTGAACGACAACCATGGCCGCCTGGGGCCGGCGGGTCGGCTGGCGGCCCTGTTTCAGGGCTCGGACATCACCCCGCTGCTGGCGCTGGTGGGGCTCTTGCTCGGCCTCTTTGCCGTGCTGGTGACCCCCAAGGAGGAGGAGCCCCAGATCGATGTCACCTTCGCCGACGTCTACATTCCCTTTCCGGGGGCCAGCCCGGCAGAGGTGGAATCCCTCGTCACCACCCCTGCCGAGCAGGTGGTCTCCCAGATAAAGGGGATAGATACCCTCTACTCCTTCTCCCAACCCGATGGTGCCCTGCTGGTGGTGGTGTTCAAGGTAGGCGTGAGCCGGGAGCAGGCCATCGTGGATCTCAACAACCAGCTCGACTCCCATCGAGACTGGCTGCCCCAGGGGCTGGGGGTGGGTCAGCCACTGGTAAAACCCCGGGGGATCGATGATGTTCCCATCGTCAGTCTGACCTTATGGAGCAAGGATTGGAGCAAAGAGGGGAGCAAGCAGCTGGGGGCCCCCGATCTGACCCGGGTCGCCCATGAGCTGGAGACCGAACTCAAGCGCATTCCCGGTACCCGCGATATCTACACGCTGGGCAGCCAGAGCGCCGTGCTGCGGGTGATACCGGACCCGGTGGCCCTCAGCGCCCATGGCATCAGCTGGGGCGAGCTGAGCCAGCGACTTGCGGCCGCCAACCGGGTGGGCAGCGAGCAGGCCGTGGTGCAGGATAACCGGGAAATCAAGGTGCAGGTGGGGCAGTTCCTGCAAAGCGAGCAGGAGGCCCGCGAGCTGGTGGTGGGGTTGCACGACGGCAAGCCCGTCTATCTCGGTGAGGTGGCCCGGGTGGGGCTTGGGGAAGAGACCCCGGTCCAGCGAAGCTGGATGGGGCAGGGGCAAGCCAGCTACCCGGCGGTGACCCTGGCCATCGGCAAGCAGCCGGGGCAGAACGCGGTGGAGGTGGCCAAGCGGGTGGAGGCACGGGTCGAGAGCCTCAGGAATCGGCTCATCCCGGCTGGCGTCGAGGTGACGGTGACCCGTGACTACGGCGTCACCGCCGAGACCAAATCCAACACCCTCATCGGCAAGCTCATTTTTGCCACCACTGCGGTGGTATTGCTGGTGCTGGTGAGCATGGGGTGGCGCGAGGCGCTGGTGGTGGGGGTCGCCATCGTCATCACCCTGGCACTGACCCTGTTTGCCAGCTGGGCGTGGGGCTTTACCCTCAACCGGGTGTCCCTCTTTGCGCTGATCTTCTCCATCGGCATCCTGGTGGATGACGCCATCGTCGTGGTGGAGAACATCCACCGCCATCGTGGCCTGGGCAAGGGGTCGCTCAAGGATCTCATTCCGGGCGCGGTGGACGAGGTGGGGGGGCCGACCATTCTGGCGACCCTGACCGTCATCGCGGCCCTGCTGCCCATGGCCTTCGTCAGCGGCCTGATGGGCCCCTACATGAGCCCCATCCCCATCAATGCGAGCATGGGGATGCTCATCTCCCTGCTGGTGGCCTTCATCTTCTCCCCCTGGCTGGCCAATCACCTGCTCAAGCGCGAGGGGCATGTCGCCCACGGAGAGGCCAAGGCCGGGCTCTTTCAGCGGCTGATGACCCCCTTCCTGATGGGGGCGGGTGCCAAAAGAGCGAGACACCAGCTCTGGCTGGCCATTCTGCTGCTGGTGGCGGGGGCGGCCGCCATGCCCATGGTGCAGTGGGTGGTGCTCAAGATGCTCCCCTTCGACAACAAGTCGGAATTCCAGCTGGTGCTCGACATGCCGGAGGGGGCGACCCTGGAGCAGACCGAGCGCACCCTGCTGGCGGTGGGTCGGGAGCTCGCCAGGGTTCCCGAGGTGAAGGATTACCAGATCTACGCCGGCACCGCCGCCCCCATCAACTTCAACGGGCTGGTGCGCCACTACTTCATCCGCAGCGGCGCCAACGTGGGTGATATTCAGGTCAATCTGGTGGACAAGCATGAACGGGATCGCAGCAGTCACGAGATTGCCTGGTCGGTGCGTGCGCCCTTGCAGGCCATCGCCAGTGCGGCAGGGGGCAATCTCAAGGTGGTGGAGGTGCCCCCGGGACCGCCTGTCTGGTCACCCATCGTCGCGGAAGTGTATGGCCCGACGCAGGCCGCCCGTGAAGCCGCTGCCCGCGCCGTACAGGCCCGCTTTGTGGCCACGGCGGATCTGGTGGACGTGGACATCTATCTGACCGACCCCCAGCCCAAGTGGCGGCTGGTGGTGGATCGCGCCCAGGCGGCCCTGCTCGGGGTCGATCTCGGGGATCTGGTGAACACCCTCAATGGCGGGGTGGGTTATCAGGATGCGAGCTGGCTGCAGGGGCAAGGCGCCAAGTATCCGGTGCCGATCCGCATCGAGCTCGCCCCCGGTGACAAGCGGGATCTGACCGGCATCCTGGCTCTCAAGGTGCGCAGCCAGAGCGGCCAGCTGGTGCGGGTCTCCGAGCTGGTGAGCCGTCGTGACGAGGTCGCCCCCAGCTACCTAATGCACAAGAACATGCAGCCCATGGTGATGGTGGTGGCTGACATGGGCGGCCATGCCGACAGCCCGCTCTACGGCATGTTTGCCGCCGGTGCCGACATCTCGCTGCCACAGTATTACGTGCATCAGCCCGACAAGCTGGGGGAGGTGGCGCTGTTGTGGGACGGGGAGTGGAAGATAACCTACGAGACCTTCCGCGACATGGGGCTGGCCTATGGGGTGGGGATGATCCTCATCTACCTGCTGGTGGTGGCCCAGTTCCGCTCCTATCTGGTGCCGCTCATCATCATGGCCCCCATTCCGCTCACCCTCATCGGGGTGATGCCGGGTCACGCCCTGCTGGGGGCCCAGTTCACCGCCACCTCGATGATAGGGATGATTGCGCTGGCCGGGATCATCGTGCGCAACAGCATCCTGCTGGTGGATTTCATCGAGCAGCAGCGGGCGAGTGGCATGGCGTTCGAGCAGGCGGTGATCGAGGCGGCGCAGGTGCGAGCCAAACCCATCATGCTGACGGCGCTGGCGGCCATGATAGGGGCGCTTTTCATCCTGGATGACCCCATCTTCAATGGCCTCGCCATCAGCCTGATCTTCGGGATCCTGGTTTCCACCCTGCTCACCCTGGTGGTGATCCCGCTGCTCTACTACAGCCTGCTTGTTCGCCGAAGTCAGAGGTAAACACAGGGGGCACGTGCCCCCTGTTTTCTGGCATCACACCGCCTCGCGGGCATCGCAGGTTTTCATCAGGGGGAAATAACGGCGATCCGCCTGGCTCATGTGACCCACGACCAGCTCCTGAATGATGAAGTTGAGCAGGGCGTCGTTGCCAAGGGTGCCCGCCTGTGCGGCCGCCATCAGCTGACCGGCTTTTTTCAGCAGATGCTGGTGCTCCTGGCGATGGGCCGCCAGCTCCTCATAGCCATATTGCGCGAGGACCTGCTCTTCGAGGAGGAAGTGCTGGCGCGCCATCTCGAATATCTGCGCCATGTCTGCCAGCAAGGCATCGGGATGGATGCCGGGATCCTGCATGTGCTCGAGCAAGCGGTTGGCCAGCAGGTAGAGCTGGCGGTGGTCCGCATCGATGCGGGGGTGGCCGCATGCGTGGGCGGGCTGCCATTGCAGGGTGCCGGGGAGGGGATCCTGCCCGGAGGAAAACAGGCAGACCCTGCCCCGGCCATGGTGCTTGGCCTGATACATGGCCTGATCGGCGTGGTGCATCAGGGTCTTGGGGTCGGCACCGTGATCCGGATAGAGGGCGACCCCTATGCTGCCGGAGATGCGCAGCGCCTGCTGCTCAAGCTGGAAGGGGTGATGCAGGCAGTGGTGCAGCTTGTCGGCGACCGCGAGGGCCGAGGCATCCGTATCGGGCAGCATGATCACGAACTCGTCCCCCCCAAGGCGTGCCACCAGATCTTCTTCCCTGACGCACTCCCCCATGCGCTCGGCCACCAGCTTGAGCAGCAGGTCGCCGGTTTCGTGGCCGAAGGTGTCATTGATGGGCTTGAAGTGGTCGAGATCGATGAAGACCAGGGCCAGGGGCTGCTGGGGAGCCTGCTCCAGGGTCTCCTTGAGCCGCTGTTGCAGCAGGCGGCGGTTGGCCAGGCCGGTGAGGGGGTCATAGAAGGCGAGGCGGCGCATCATCTCCTCCCGGGCCGAACGTTCGGTGACATCCCGGGTCACCCCCAAAATGGCGTCCGGTCTTGTGCTGGCGCTGCCATGCAAGGTAGTGACCGTCTCGATGGCCACCAGATGACCCTGCTTGTGGCGCAGCTGGGAGTGGATAACGCACCGGGTCTGCCCATGATCCCCCCGTTGCCAGGCCTCGAGGGAGGCGGTGATGCCGTCGCGAAGCTGTTTCCAGGACTCATCGGGGAGCAGCTGGCGCAGGGAGAGGGCAAAGAGTTCGGCGGGCTCATAGCCGCTCAGGGACGCGATGGCGGGGCTGATGTAACGAAAACGCAGGCTGTCGGTGTCCATGGTCCAGATCACGTCGCCGCTGTTCTCCGCCACGAAACGGTAGTGCTGCTCGCGCTGGGCCAGTTCCCGGGTGAGCCGCTGTCGGTCACTGGCCTCTTCCCGCAGACGCAGATAGAGGTGCAGGAAGACGCCGAGCAGGGCCAGCAGGGAGAAAGAGATCAGCATGGCGATGGCCACGCTCCTGTCGAGCAGTTGGCGCTGCTGGCGAAGGCTCGCCTGGGTACTGTTGTAGAGGAAGGGGGTGAGGTTGGGCACCGCCTTGATCATCCCGGCCTCCTGGTAGGTGCGGGCGATCTGCTGCCAGCGATCCTGCTGCATGTAACCGGGCTCGATGATGTCGGGCTGCATCAGAGCCCGGGTTTCACGGGCCTCGAAGGCGAGCGCCTCGCGCCCGGCCCCGCTGGGGTAGTGCTCCAGGATCAGGTTGATCATCTCCTCGGGATGATCTATGGCATAGCGCCACCCCTTGAGGCTGGCCTGCAAGAAGCGCTGGACCCGCTCCTGCTGGTTGAAGACCTCATTTTCCGAGGTGAAGAGGTTGTCTCCGTAGAAGTCGTACCCGATGTCGCGGGGACTGAAAACCCGGAAGGGAATGCCCTGTTGCTGCAAGGTGAAGGGCTCGGTTGTGCTGTAGGCGCTGATGACGTCCGCCTGGCCCCTCAGCAGTGCCTGTACCCCCCGCTCGTAGGGCTGGGTATCCCACTGCCGGCTGCGGGTGTAGCGATGCAGGTAGGTGAGCAGCTCGTTGGAGCCGGGTTCGAGCATCAGCCGCTTGTTGGCCAGATCGCCCGGGGTCTGGATATCCGGCCGCTCCAGGGTGATGAGCATCAGGGGGGAGTGCTGCAACATGGCGGCGAGCACCACCACAGGGCGGCCTGCTGCCCGGGCCAGCAGCAGATCGCTGCCGCGGATGCCAAACTGGGCGCGACCCGTGGTGACTTCATTGATGACGTCGGTGCCCGGCCCCGCCTCCCGCAGGGTGACCTGCAGGCCGGCCTCCTGGTAGAACCCCTTGGCGATGGCGGCGTAGTAACCGGCAAACTGGAACTGGTGCTGCCAGGGAAGTTGCAGGATGACGCGCTCATCCGCCTTGAGGGGAGCCGTGGTCAGGGTGGCAATCATCACCCAGAAGGGCAGAAGCCAGCGTACAGGCTGGCGAGATGCATCGGACTCCGTCATACCGCTGTTCTCTCGGGAGGTGCTCTTCTGGCTAGAGTCAAACAATTTCCTGCCATTCGCAAGGGGAGCAGGCCCCAATAAGATGGGGCGCGGGAGGCAGTAAAAGTCATTTTTGTGTCATTCATCACGTCAATGGGCGTCACGGCTCATTTTGAAACCTTGTCAACCCGTCACCGGCCCGGTGACAAGGGCATAAGGTGTCATTCCAGGAGGGGTGGCTGCCGCCTCTCTTCTCGCCTGTTAATGACAAACTGCGTGTTTTCGGCGACTCCCTCTTGTCTTCTCCTGTCGTATCAGAAGTTGATGCTCTTGCCCTTATCGGGTGTCGACCTGTGGCGGTCGGGGGACGCCTTCCTCCGTTCAGGGTGGTATGGTAGTCATCCGTTTCCTGTTTTCCGAGAAGGTCCTCTCATGTCTTCCTTGCGCCTGCTGCTCTCCGACTCCCACGATCCCTTGTTCAACCTCGCGGTGGAGGAGTGCATCTTCCGCCAGATGGATCCCCGTCAACGGGTGCTGTTCCTGTGGCGCAACGCCAATACGGTGGTGATTGGCCGTGCCCAGAACCCGTGGAAGGAGTGCAACACCCGCCGTATGGAAGAGGACGGGGTGACCCTGGCTCGCCGTAGCAGCGGGGGCGGCGCCGTGTTCCACGACCTTGGCAATAGCTGTTTCACCTTCATGGCGGGCAAGCCCGGTTATGACAAGAGCGTCTCCACCACCATCGTACTCGATGCCCTGAAGCGGCTCGGGGTGGAGGCCTTCGCCTCGGGCCGCAACGATCTGCTGGTGGCGACCCCGGACGGGGATCGCAAGGTGTCGGGTTCGGCCTACCGGGAGACCCAGGATCGCGGCTTTCACCACGGTACCCTGCTGCTGGATGCCGATCTCGGCCGCCTCGCCCACTACCTCAATCCCGACCCCAAGAAGCTGGCGGCCAAGGGCATCAGCTCGGTGAGAAGCCGGGTGGCGAACCTTGGCGAGCTGCTGCCTGGTCTGGATCATGAGCAGGTGGTGCAGGCTCTGTGCGACGCCTTCTTTGCCCATCACGGTGAGGTGGTGCAGCCCGAGCATATCTCCCCCGAGCGGATGCCCGACCTGCCCGGCTTTGCCGAGACTTTTGCCCGCCAACGCAGCTGGGAGTGGAACTTCGGCCATGCTCCCGCCTTCAGCCACCTGCTGGAGGAGCGCTTCCCCTGGGGCGGGGTCGAGCTTCATTTCGACGTGGAGAAGGGGGTGATAGGAAGGGCACAGATCTTCAGTGACACCCTGGACCCTGCGCCCCTGGATGACCTGGCCGCACGCCTGCCTGGGGTGGCCTATCGTCCCGACGCCATCGACGAGTTGCTGCGTCAGTGGCGGGCGACGTTTTCGGCCAACTCCGAGCTGGAAGGATTCTCGGCATGGCTGCTGACCGCCCTGCGCTGACCTTGCCCATGACCAGGATCACAAGATGAACAGGGGAAAAGAGGGGAGAGGGGGCGCGGCGCCCGTCAGGGCGCCAACATGACAAAAAGTAGGGCAGACCATTAGTTATTGTCTCTGTTGATAGAGGTGTCACTGGAGTATAAAAACCGCACCTCAGCAGTATCAATGGTATAAAAATGAATCACTTGGTCTATCTGAAAGATGAGGGCGTCAACGCCGTCCACCCCGAATTCGCCCGCCGTTTTGCCACCGTCAAAGCCCACTTCTTCTCCCGCAATCCCGATCTCTGGCCGGTCTTTCGCGAGCCCGGCTTTGCCACCCTCAACGAGTTTCGCGCCCGCGGACTGGCGCCGGATGCGCGACTCAATGCCTGGCCCGATGGTCGCGCCCGCCTCGCGGATCTCTGCGAAACCATGCCGGTGCCAGCCACCATGCGCACGCCGGGGGAGCCCATGGCGGAGCTGCTGTTTGCCGGCGCCCTGTCAAAGGATTGGGAGAACCCCTCCAGCGTCGAGAACGTCATCACCATGTCGGCGGATCCCGCCATCTATGGCGCCCAGATGGGCATTCTGGCCAATCCCAACCTGGTCTACTCCGAGTACGCCGGGGTGGCCGAGGAGCTGGAGAAGAAAGTGGTGCGCCAGATAGCGCTGCTGGCGGGTTATGACCCAGCTCGCGCCACCGGCATCTTCACCCAGGGGGGGACGTTTTGTAACCTCTACGGCTACCTGCTCGGCATCCGCAAGAGCCTGCCGGAGGCCAAGCACAAGGGGCTCGGTCATTATCAGGATTACCGCATCATCAACTCCCAGGGCGGCCACTACTCCAACATCACCAACCTCTCCCTGCTCGGGGTGGACATCGAGAACAAGACCATCCGCATCCAGGTCGGGGAGAACAACGACATCGATCTCGCGGATCTCGAGCGCACCCTGACCGCCTGTTTTGCCTTGAAGCACGTGGTGCCTACCATCATGCTCACCATGGGTACCACCGACACCTTCGGGGTGGATCAGGTCAAACCCGTGGTGGACCTGCGGGATCGCCTGTGCGAGCGCTTCGAGGTGGCGGTCAAGCCCCACATCCACGTGGACGCCGCCATCGGCTGGTCGATGATCTTCTTCCTGGGTTACGACTTTGCCGCCAACCCCCTGGCCATCAACGCCGCGACCCTGGCCGGCATCGAGCGCAACGTGGCGCGCTTTGCCGAGCTCAAATACGCCGATTCGTTCACCGTCGACTTCCAGAAGTGGGGCTATGTGCCCTACACCTCCAGCCTGGTGATGATCAAGGAGCAGAACGACCTCAAGGCGATGGAGAACGATCCGGAGAACTTCTCCTACTTCGAGCGCGACATCCAGGGCCACACCCACCTGCAGTCCACCATCGAGTGCTCCCGCGGGGCGAGCGGCCTGTTCGGTGCCTACGCGGCCCTCAACTACCTGGGGGTCGAGGGGTATCGCACCGTGCTGGCCCACTGCCTGCAAAACGCCAACTACTTCCGCTTCCGTCTGAGCCAGCTCGGCAACGTCAAGCTGGTGGCCCAGGAGAACCAGGGGCCGAGCGTGGGCTTCAAGATCTACAACCCCGAGTGGGTGCAGGATCCGGAGGCCGAGTTCGCCTTCGAGCTGGCCCGCAGTCCCGACCCCGCCTACAAGGCGCGGCTGGCACGCAACACCGAATACCACAGCAGCCTCTTCACCGGGCGCGGCAAGGTGGGGCTCTACACCAACTGGGTGGAGGCGGTGGCCCGCTCCGATTACGACGCGCGCGGCCGTTACTCCTACATCGCCGGGGAAAAGGCGGTATTCATGAACCCGGCTTGCAGCCGCGAGCAGATCGACGCCTTTATCGACCACATTCGCGGCTGAGGATCGGCCCGGCGCTGACAAGCAGACAACAAAACGGCGGGTTCAACCCGCCGTTTTTTTACTGCCCTTGTGAGTGGTTACTGCTTCTGCAGCTTCGTCACCGTGAGCTTTCCAGCCGGACTTTCGGCGTGGAAGCTCACCGCATCCCCGACCTTGAACCCTTCCATCAGGGCGGGATCGGCCACCTGGAAGACCATGGTCATGGGGGGCATCTTGAGGTTCGCGATGGCCTCGTGCTTGATGCCTACCTTGCCGTTTTGCGTGTCGATACGGCTGATGACCCCCTTGGTCATCACCTTCTCCTCCATGCCATCCATGCCATCCATGCCCTCCATCTGGCCCATCTCCCCCATCTGGCTCATGTCGTGCCCTTCGTGGTTCATCATCTCCTCGGCCTGCAGGCCGGTGTGGGTGGCGAGGCCCAATAGCAGGGTCAGCGTCAGCGTCTTGTAGTTCATGATGGTTTCCTTGTTTGTGTTGTCCGGTTGATCAGGGTGCAGTCGGGGTATCCGTCTGCGACGTCGTGTGTTCAAGGGTTTTCAGGGTGCGGCTGCGCCACAGGTAGTAGGCGGCGGGCAGCACCAGCAGGGTCAGCACCAGCGCCGTCACCATGCCGCCGATCATGGGGGCGGCGATTCGCTGCATCACCTCCGAGCCGGTGCCATGGCTCCACATGATGGGCAGAAGGCCGGCGATGATGGTGACCACCGTCATCATCTTGGGGCGCAGGCGCAGGGCGGCGCCGTGAATGACCGCCTGGTGCAGGCCGGCCTTGTCCGGTTTGCCGCTGGCCACCAGATCGTCCCAGGCGTGGTTGAGGTAGACCAGCATCAGCACCCCCGTCTCCACGGCCACCCCGGCCAGGGCGATGAAGCCG
>NZ_JAGKRK010000007.1:0-20607 GCF_017939325.1 Aeromonas sp. MaB10011B
AAACTGGGAATAACGCCTTAAATGGCGAAGAAACGGTCTAAATAGGCTGATTCAAGGCATTTACGGGAGAAAAGATCGGCTCAAACTGAAAAAATGAAATGACTGAGTCAGCCGAGAAGAATTTCCCCGCTTATTCGCACCTTCCTGAAGACAATGATTTTTAAAATAGATTTTTTATATGTTTTGAACAAACAAAAACGGCGCCTTAACGACGCCGTTTTTAATATCAATCAACCCAACCAAGATCACTGCAGCAGCGAGATATCCGCCACTTGCAGGAACAGGTTGCGCAGGTTGTTCAGCAGTGCCAGACGGTTGGCCTTGAGGGCCTCGTCGTCGGCCATCACCATGACTTCGTTGAAGAAGGTATCGACCGGCTCGCGCAGGGCGGCCAGACGGGTGAGGGCAGCCTGATAGTCACCGGCAGCGAACAGCGGGGCCAGTTCGGCTTGCAGTTCGGCAACCTGGGTGGCCAGCGCCTTCTCGGCGGCATCGACCAGCAGTTCCGGTTTGACGGCAGTCGGCAGTTCGCCTTCGACCTTGGCCAGAATGTTGCTCACGCGCTTGTTGGCGGCTGCCAGTGCCAGTGCGGCATCCAGGGTGCGGAAGTGGCTGACGGCCTTGACGCGACGATCGAAGTCGAGCGGACGGGTCGGGCGGCGGGCCAGTACGGCCAGCACCACATCAGCACCGATGCCTTCGTCCTGATAGGCGGCGCGGAAGCGGCCCAGCATAAAGTCGACCACGTCGGTGACGACGGTTTTGTTGGTCAGCTTGTCGCCGTAGACGCGTACCGCTTCTTCAACCAGTTCAACCAGATCCAGATCCAGCTGCTTCTCGGTCATGATGCGCAGGGCACCGATGGCGGCGCGACGCAGGGCGAACGGGTCCTTGTCACCCTTGGGCAGCATGCCGATGCCGAAGATACCGGCCAGGGTGTCGAACTTGTCGGCCAGCGCGACGGCGCAGGCAACCAGACCGGACGGCAGGGCATCACCGGCAAAGCGCGGCATGTACTGCTCGTTGAGGGCCACTGCAACCGCTTCGTCTTCGCCATCGTGACGGGCGTAGTGCATCCCCATGACACCCTGGGTGTCGGTGAACTCGCCGACCATGTTGGTCATCAGATCACACTTGGAGAGCAGACCGGCACGCTTGGCCTGAGCCACGTCGGCACCGATGCGCTCGGCGATAAAGCCGGCGACGGTCTCGATGCGCTCGACCTTGGCCTTGACGGTGCCCAGCTGTTGCTGGAACAGCACGGTTTCAAGGCGCGGTAGGCGGGAGGCCAGGGTCTGCTTGAGGTCGGTCTTGAAGAAGAACTCGGCGTCGGACAGACGGGGGCGAACCACCTTCTCGTTGCCGCTGATGATCTGGCTCGGGTCTTTCGACTCGATGTTGGTGACGAAGATGAACTTCGGCAGCAGCTTGCCGTTCTTGTCATAGACCGGGAAGTACTTCTGGTCACCCTTCATGGTGTGCACCAGCGCCTCGGCTGGCACGGCCAGGAACTTCTCTTCGAAGTTGGCGGTCAGCACCACAGGCCACTCGACCAGGGCGGTGACTTCTTCCAGCAGGGCGTCGTCCAGATCGGCCACGCCACCGAAGGCGGCTGCGGCCGCTTCGACGTCAGCCTTGATCTTGGCCTTGCGCGCCATGAAGTCGGCAATCACCATGCCGCGCTCCTGCAGGATCTGCGGGTACTGGCTGGCGTTGTCGATGGTGAATTCACTCTCGCCCATAAAGCGGTGGCCGCGAAGGGTGCGGGCAGAGTCGATACCCAGAATGTGGGCGGGTACCAGATCCCCATCCAGCAGCAGGGTCACGGTGAAGACCGGACGCACGAACTGGATGGTCTTGTCGCCCCAGCGCATCATTTTCGGGATGGGCAGTTTGGCCAGTGCGGAGGCGACCAGCTCACCCAGCAGATCGACGGCCGGACGGCCTTCAACCTTGGCGGTGTGAACCAGCCACTCGCCCTTGTCGGTGACCAGACGCTCGGCCTGCTCAACGGTGATGCCGTTGCCACGGGCCCAGCCTTCGGCAGCCTTGGTCGGCTTGCCTTCGGCATCGAACGCCTGGGAGACGGCCGGGCCGCGCTTCTCGACGCTCTTGCTCGGCTGTTCGCCAGCCAGCTCGCTCACTTTCAGCGCCAGACGGCGCGGTGAAGCAAACCACTCGACGTCGCCGAAGGCCAGATCGGCCTTGGTCAGTTCGGCTTTGAAGTTGTCGGCAAAGGCTTCGGCCAGGGAGCGCAGGGCTTTGGGCGGCAGCTCAGCAGTACCGATCTCTACCAGAAATGTATGTTGTGCCATGTCCGTTCCTTAACCTTGCTTGTGCTCGTTGCTGCCACGTTGGCACATCGGGAAGCCCAGCGCTTCGCGGGAGGCGTAGTAGGCCTCGGCCACGGCCTTGGTCAGGGTGCGAATGCGCAATATGTAGCGCTGACGCTCGGTGACCGAGATGGCCTTGCGGGCATCCAGCAGGTTGAAGGAGTGCGCGGCCTTGAGGATGCGCTCATAGGCGGGCAGCGGCAGCGGCTTCTCTAATGCCAGCAGGCTCTGGGCTTCCTTCTCATACTGCTCGAAGCAGTGGAACAGGAAGTCCACGTCGGCGTGCTCGAAGTTGTAGGTGGACTGCTCCACCTCGTTCTGGTGGAAGACGTCGCCGTAGGTGGTCTTGCCCAGGGGGCCGTCAGACCAGACCAGGTCGTAGACGCTGTCCACGCCCTGGATGTACATGGCCAGACGCTCGAGACCGTAGGTGATCTCGCCGGTGACCGGCTTGCACTCGAGGCCGCCCACCTGCTGGAAGTAGGTGAACTGAGTCACTTCCATGCCGTTCAGCCACACTTCCCAACCCAGACCCCAGGCGCCCAGGGTCGGGTTTTCCCAGTTGTCTTCGACGAAGCGGATGTCGTGGATCTCGGGATCCATGCCCAGCTCCTTCAGGGAGCCGAGGTAGAGTTCCTGAATGTTGTCGGGGGAAGGCTTGATGATCACCTGGAACTGGTAGTAGTGCTGCAGGCGGTTCGGGTTCTCACCGTAGCGGCCGTCGGTGGGACGGCGGGACGGTTGAACGTAGGCGCAGGCGATGGGCTCAGGGCCCAGGGCGCGCAGGCAGGTCATGGGGTGGGAGGTACCGGCACCCACTTCCATATCCAGCGGCTGAATGATGGTACAGCCCTGGCGGGACCAATAGTCCTGCAACTGCAGGATCAGGCCCTGAAAGGTTTTGACATCGAATTTTTGCATAGTGTTTTTCGCGCGAAATGAAATCAGAGCAAGATTTGCTGAATGTGAACCGAGGGAGTATACCGTCTGGCATGGTCGGATAATAGGCGAAATTACAGGGGATTAGTGGGGCTATGCTGCTGCTTGCCCTATGATGTCGCCAGCGGAAGCGGCCTGCCGATGGCCGATGAAATGACAGGGGAGAGGAAATGGAACTGCGCTGCGCCTGGGTGACCAAGGACCCGGAATACATCGAATACCATGACAAGCAGTGGGGCAGGCCGGTGTATGACTCCCGCGAGTTGTTTGCCAAGCTCTGCCTCGACGGCCAGCAGGCGGGGCTGTCGTGGATCACCATCCTCAAGCGCACCGAGAGCTACCATCGCGCCTATGCGGACTTCGATCCGGTGCGCATCGCCCGGTTCGACGACCAGGATGTGGAGCGGCTGATGCAAGATACCGGCATCATTCGCAACCGGCTCAAGGTACAGTCGATCATCAAAAACGCCCGCGCCTATCTGGCGCTGGAGGCCGAAGGCATCGACTTTGTCGATTATCTGTGGGGCTTCGTGGGCGGTGCCCCCATGGTCAACCAGCGCCAGGGGAATGGCGACATTCCGGCGACCTCGCCGGAGTCGGATGCCATGTCAAAAGCCTTGAAAAAACGCGGCTTTACCTTCGTCGGCAGCACCATCTGCTACGCCTTTATGCAGGCGGTGGGCATGGTGAACGATCACCTGGTGACCTGCCCCTGCCACGCCGAATGCCAGCAAGCGATGCCGGAGTGAATGGGGGAGTGAGCGAAGAAGGGAGGCCTGGGCCTCCCTTCTTCTTTGAGCCCGAATCAACAGGGTTGAAGGACCTGGCTCAGCGCCTCGCACACCTCGAGGATGTCTCTGCCGGGGCTTGCAAGGCCACCTGTGTCACCCTGGTCGGTGCCTCGGGAGGCCGGTGGTTGCCATGATGAACGAGCATGGCTGGCTGGTCCCTGCCATGCCAGAAGCCGCCACCGTGGGGAGCCCATTTTCGCTGTCGGTACAGCCGGCATACAGTCGTGGCTGCCCAGAATCGGGATATCCATCACGAGGATTTCCCTATGTCACTGAATTCATTCCGCCCCCGTACCCTCGCCAGCCTGCTGCTGGCCAGTTGCTCCCTGCTGGCGACCCTGCCTGCCCAGGCGACCGATCGCCAGGACTCCCGCGACGTGCGCCAGGAGGTGCGTCCCGAGATCCGCGACGCCAAGCAGGATTGCCGCGAGAACGACCAGAAGGACAACTACGAGTGCCGCCAGGACAAGCGTGAGGTGAAGCAGGACGTGCGCGAGAAGGCCCGCGACGTCAAGTACTGATCCCCGTGACCGCCCCGACGTCAGTCCATCCATACAGGAGCCTCGACATGAAAACCTCAACTCCTCGCTTTGGCCGTAACGCGTTGCTGTCAGCCCTGCTGGCCGGTTGCACCCTGTTGGTGGCCTTGCCGGCCCAGGCCACCGAACAAGCCCAGCAGCGCCGCGACGCGCGGGATCTGCGCCAGGAAGTCCGCCAGGAGTCCCGCGAACAGAAGCGCGACTGCCGCCAGGAAGAGTTCCTTGGCAATGCAGACTGCCGTCAGGAGCATCGCCACCACAAGCAAGATGCCCGTGAAGCGGCTCGTGATATCAAGTATTGAGGCCGGGATCGTTACCCCCGCCGTCAACCCTTATTGGAGTTCCCATGACCATTGCCATCTCTCGCCTGGGCGCCGCCCTGCTGACCGCCTGCACCCTGTTCGCCGCCGTACCGGCCCAGGCCACCAACTAGGGCGAGCAGCGCCAGGATGCCCGTGACATCCGCCAGGACAGCCGTCAGGAGTCCCGCGATGCCAAGCAGGAGTGCCGCGAGGGGCTGGTCGGCAATGCCGACTGCCGCCAGGACCATCGCGACAGCAAGCAGGACGCCCGCGACGAGGCACGCGACGTCAAGTACTGATGTGCCGGGCCCCCACCGGGCTCGGTGTATAATTGAGAGACGCCGATCCGCTGCGTTTTATCCCTTTCAGGAGTCATCATGAAGAAATTTGTATTCATGCTGCTGGCGGCCACCGCCCTGTCGACGGTACTGCCCGTGCAAGCCACCGAGCAGGCCAGGCAGCGGCGCGAGGCCCGCGATGTGCGTCAGGACACCCGTCAAGAATCCCGCGACGCCAAGCAGGAGTGCCGCGAGGGGCTGGTCGGCAACGCCGACTGCCGCCAGGAGCACCGCGAGAACAAGCAGGAAGGGCGAGACCAGGCCCGCGACATCAAATATTGATGCCCGACCTGCAGGGTGCAGGTTCCGCCATCTTTGCGCCACAAGGAGACCCGGTTTCCTTGTGGCGCTTTGTCGATCCTCAGCGTCACACTCTGGCGTCTCTCTGGGTTAGAATGCGCGGCCATCGGCTAGCGTCGTTCTTTTTCGGAGATTTTTCATGCATTTCAAGAAACTGGTTCCTGCCCTTGCCCTGACCATCGCCATGACAGGCTGCACCACCAACCCCTATACCGGTAAATCCCAGACCTCCAAGGGTGCCTGGGGCGCACTGGCCGGTGCCGCCACCGGCGCTGCCGTGGGTGCGCTCTCCTCCAGCAAGGGGGATCGCAAGAAGGGCATACTGACCGGCGTGGCCGCCGGTGCGGCCCTGGGTGGCGGTATCGGTTACTACATGGATGTGCAGGAAGCCAAGCTGCGCGAGAAGCTGCAAGGCACCGGGGTCAGCGTGACCCGCAACGGTGATCAGCTGATCCTCAACATGCCGAACAACGTCACCTTCGACAGCTCCAGCGCCCAGCTGAAGGCGGCCGGTGCCAACACCCTATCCGGCGTGGCCATGGTGGTGGCTGAGTTCGACAAGACCCGGCTGAACGTGGTCGGTCACACCGACAGCACCGGCTCCCGCGAGCTGAACATGAAGCTCTCCCGCGATCGCGCCGATGCCGTCGCCGCCCAGCTGATCGGTCAGGGCGTGGCGGGCAGCCGCATCGCCATCAGCGGCGTGGGCCCGGATCAGCCGGTGGCCACCAACAGCACCGCCGAGGGCAAGGCCCAGAACCGCCGGGTGACCATCACCCTGACCCCGACCGCCTAAGCGGCCCGGTTCGCGCCAAATAAAGAGGCCCCGCCAGTCATGGCGGGGCCTCTTGCTATCTCAAGCCAGGGAAATCTTAGACGGCGGCGGTCAGCTGCACTTCCACCTTGTAGCCTTCGTGGGCGAGGCGGGCCTGTACGCAGGCTCTGACCGGGGCTGTACCCGCCGGGATCCAGGCGTCCCACTGGGCGTTGAAGGCTCCGATATCGGCGATGTCTTTGAGATAGATGTTGACCATCAGTATCTTGTCGACGCCGGAGCCGTTGGCTTCCAGCAGACGCTGCAGGCTCGCCAGCACCTCGCGGGTCTGCTGGTGAATGTCGGCGGTCTCGGTGGCGGGCACTTCCACCACATAGAGGGTGCCGTTGTGGATGACAACATCAGACCAGCGGGCCGTGGTGCCGATTCGGGTAATCGTCATGGATTGCTCCGGTACTGGGCTTATTGACCCTTGCGGATCAGATAGCGATAGGGGGCCTGCTCTGTCTCGCTGGCGACCAGGGTGTGGTCCATGAAGCGGCAGAAGCTGGGAATGTCGCGGGTGGTGGAGGGATCGTCGGCGCAGACCAGCAGGGTCTCTCCCTCGGCCATCAGCCGCACTTTCTTGCGAACCATCATCACGGGTTCCGGACAACGAAGCCCGATTGCGTCCAACTCATGAGTTGCGTCGCAGAATAAAGCACTCATCAATAATCAACCTTCAACCAATTCAGCCAGCAATGATACTCACGGCGAAAAAATAATCAAACCACGGTGCGGTTATGCAGCATATGATACCAAAATGTGAACCGGCTCTACCCAGGCTCCGCTCGATGAGTAATATAAAAATTGAACCATATTCAACAAGGAGGTGTGAATATGCAGGTCTCCTACGGCAGATTGCAAGCCTACGCGGGCATGGGGTTCTTGTCGTTCGCCATGATAGTGCTGGGCAGCCCGATCGGTAATACCGGTACCTGGTTCGGCTCCATGGTGATGATAGGGCTGGGGCTCTGGATCGAGCTCAGCGACTATTACGACGAGGATGAGGACGAGAACGATCCCTCCTGAGAGCCAGGCTCTCGGCATTCAAAGGCGGACAGGTTCCGCCTTTGTCATTTCTGCTCCGCGCCGGATCGGGTCGAGCGCATGGCGCGCTCCAGCTGCAGCGCCGTCTGCTCCGGGTTGGTCCTGGCATCGTTGAAGAAACTGCTCAGTACATCCATGATCCCCTGACGCATGTTGGTCGGCACCGCCATCCCCTCCGCCATGCTGGGCAGCAGGTTGTCCTGCTGCTCGGCGTGGAGGAAATCCTGATAGGAGCGGATGGCGCAGCGGTCAAACTTGCTCATGTCCGGCTTGATGAGCGCCGGAATGGACCCCTTCACCCGGTTGAACTCCTCCTGGAATCTCGGCGTCATCAGCAGCCTGGCCAGCTCGCCCTGGGCCTGCAGCTGGGCGGGGTCCCGCTGCTTGAACATGGCGATGGAGTCGAGGTTGTAGCTGAACAGCCCGGCACTGCCGGGGCTCGGCAGGCACTCGATATCCTCACCGGGCCGGTAGTTGCCGGCGCTCAGCTCCCCCTTGACCCAGTCTCCCATCACCTGCATGGCGGCACCGCCGCTCTCCAGCAGGTTGGTGGCCTGGTGCCACTTCAGGCCGGCGTATTTCTCCGGCACATAGGCGCGCAGCTGCTGGAAGCGGGTCAGTACCCGCACCATGTCGGGGCCGGTCAGGGTGGCGCTGTCCTGCTCGAGGAAGGCCTTGCGATAGAAGGTCTTGCCCCCTTCGCCGAGGGCTACCGTCTCGAACAGCACCGCGAGCTGCCAGGGTTCGTTGCCGATGGCGAGCGGGGTGATGCCTTTCTCCTTGAACTGTTCCGCCACCGCCACGAACTGGGCCCAGTCGGTGGGAGGCCTGAGCCCCAGCCGCTCGAACGCCTTGCGGTTGAGCCACAGCCAGTTGACCCTGTGGATGCCGGTGGGCACCGCCATCAGGGCGCCGTTCTGGCTCAGGGTCTCCCGCACCATGGGTGGCAGTTGCGGGTACCAGCCGAGGTGTTCGGCCATGGGGGTGAGATCGCGCAGGAAACCCAGACTGCCCCACTCGTGCAGCTCGTACCCCTTGAGGTGGGCCGCCTCCGGCGGGTTGGCCGCCAGGGCCCGGCTCTTGAGCACCGTCATGGCGCTCTTGCCGCCCCCGCCCTGCACCGCGAAGTCGTTCCACTGGTTGCCCTGCTCGGCCCATTCCGACTTGAGCACTTCCACCGCCTTGGCCTCGCCGCCGGAAGTCCACCAGTGCAACACCTCCACCTGGGAGGCGCCGACGGGCAGGGAGAGCAGGGCGATGACAGAAAACGACAACCACTTCATACATTACTGCCTTGGTAGGGAGAGGGTGGCCTGCAGGCCGCCCTGGGGGCGATTTTCCAGCACCAGATCGCCGCCGTGGGCGTGGGCGATGTTGCGGGCGATGCCAAGGCCCAGCCCGGTCCCGGAGGGGTCGTTGCTGAGGCGATAGTAGGGCTCGAAGATGCGTTCGAACTGATCTTCCGGCAGGCCGGGGCCCTCGTCCATGATGAAGAGGATCAGCATCTCCTCGTCATCCATGATGATGACGCGCACCCTCTGGCCGTACTTGATGCCGTTGTCCACCAGGTTGCCGATGCAACGCTTGAGAGCCAGCAGCTTGCCGCGGTAGGGCCACTTGCAGTGCCCCTCTATGGTGAGCAGATCCTCGTGCAGGTTCATGGACTCCGCCATCTGCTCCAGCAGGGCGTTGATGTCGATCTGCTCGAGGTTCTCGTGGATGTCGGTCTCCTTCACCGTCTGCAGCGCCCCTTTCACCATCAGCTCCAGCTCGTCGAGATCCTTGTTGAACTTGGCGATCTGCACCTCGTCGTCCAGCAGCTCGACTCGCAGCCGCAGCCGGGTGATGGGGGTTTTGAGATCGTGGGAGATGGAGCTGAACAGCCGCTCCCGATCGTCGATGAAGCGGCGGATGCGTTGCTGCATGATGTTGAAGGCGCGGGTCGCGGCCACGATCTCGGAGGCTCCCTCCTCTTTGAGCGACGGCTGGTCGATGTCCTTGCCGAGGTTGACCGCCGCCTTGGCCAGCCGGCGCAGGGGGCGGGTCTGCCAGCGCACCAGCATGAAGGTGAAGAAGCAGAGGAAGACCGTCATCAGGGCGATGAAGCGCACCTGGTTGCTCGGCATCACGGTGTCATCGAGCGTCATATAGGGAGCGGGCAGCAGGGCCGCCAGGTAGAGCCACTCTCCCGGCTCTATCTCGATCTGGGTCACCAGCACCGGCGGATTGATGGGCTCCAGTGACAGGGTGTAGCGGGCCCAGGAGGAGGGGAGGTCCGCCAGCAGGGTGTCGTTGTTGAAGACGTGCAGCTCCTCGGGACGGGAGAAGTCCACCTTGATGGCCATGGCGTCGGAGAGCTTGCGGGTCAGCACCTCCTGCACCTCCTTCAGCACCAGCGTCTTGCGCTCGCTGTCGGGGATGGCGCTGATGTGGATCTCCTCCTCGTTCAGGGACACGAAGAAGCGGCTGCCCCCCATGTTGCGCAGCTGATCCAGGGCGATGTGGCGGTATTGCAGGGGCAGGGACTTGAAGAAGTTGACGGTGGAGGCGGCCGACAGCGCCAGGTTGCGGGTGGTGCTGAGCATGCCCTCCAGCTCGCGCTTCTGGATCTGCTGCATCCAGATGCCGGTGAGTATGGTCTGGGAGAGCAGGATGGCGAGCAGCAACAGCAGCAGCATCCGCGACAGCAGGGAGCGGGGCACCAGGGCCCGCCAGAACCATCTCGTTCTCACGGATTTTCGCGCCTCTTGTCGATCAGCATGGGGTGGTTACCTCTGCGCCTTGCCGTTGACCCGTCATGGGCCTCTCTTTTGCCGTTCAAGGCCACTCGTGCCTCTCGCCGTACAGCCTGCCTGTTACGGGATCTCGTGGACTTCGGCGATCAGCATGTAGCCGCTGCCGCGTATGGTCTTGATGATGCGCGGGCTCTTGCCGTTGTCACCCAGCTTCTGGCGCAACCGGCTGATCTGCACGTCGATGCCGCGCTCCATGGGCAGGCTCTCGCGACCGCGGGTGGCGTCCGAGATGGTATCCCTGTCCAGCACCACGCCGGGCTGCTGCAGGAACATGCCGAGCAGCATGGCGTCGCTGCCGGAGAGGTCCAGCAGGCTGCCGTCGTCGTGGGTCAGCTGGTGGCTCAGGGTATCCAGGGTCCACTCGGCGAAGCGCAGCCGGCGGCTCGGCTCCTTCTCTTTTTCCGGCTGGCGGAATTCGGCGCGGCGCAGCAGCGCCTTGATGCGGGCCTGCAGCTCGCGCGGGCTGAACGGCTTGGCGATGTAGTCGTCGGCGCCAAGCTCCAGGCCGATCACCCGGTCCGCCTCGTCGGAGGCGGCGGTCAGCATGATGATGGGTACCTGGGAGTCGCGGCGGATCTGCTGGCAGAGGGTAAAGCCGTCGTCGCCGGGCATCATGATGTCCAGAATGATGAGGTCCGGGCTGTGCTGGGCGAGTTGCTGGCGCATCTCGTTGCCCTCTGCCGCGGTCAATACCTGAAAGCCCGCCCGGGTCAGGTATTCGTTGAGCAGCTCGCGGATCTCCTGATCGTCGTCGACGATCAGCAGTTGTTTGCTCGTTGACATATGTATGTGCATCCACCCATTTTTTTGTGCAGATTGAACCTGTCGGGGGAGCAAAAAGCAAGCAAGGCCCCCCTCTAATGTGAAGTTATGGGCAATATAGCCCCCGGATTGACCCCGATCGCGGGAAAAGAATAAAAAAGGCCGACCCAAACGGGCCGGCCAACACGCAGATTCCGACGACAGGAGTGCACCCCGTGTGGCGCACTCCACAGACTCGATAACGGGGTCGCAAAGGCGGCCCCAACACCTGTGATGGGGCCCGCTGCGCCGGGATGCAGGGGCGGGCCCGTGTCTGTTGTTTCCCCCTGACCGGCGAGCCGGCCAGGGCGTTACTTACACTCGTTCGAAGACGGTGGCGATGCCCTGACCCAGACCGATGCACATGGTGGCAACCCCCAGGGTCGCATCCTTCTCCTCCATCAGATTGATGAGGGTTGTGGAGATGCGGGCGCCGGAGCAGCCGAGGGGGTGACCCAGCGCAATGGCGCCGCCGTTCAGGTTCACCTTCTCGTCCACCAGATCCTGCAGACCCAGGTCTTTCACGCAGGGCAGGGACTGGGCGGCAAACGCCTCGTTCAGCTCGAACAGGTCGATGTCGCCGACGGTCAGACCGGCACGTTTGAGCGCCTTCTGGGTGGCCGGCACCGGGCCGTAACCCATGATGGCGGCGTCACAGCCGGCGATGGCCATGGCACGTACCTTGGCGCGCGGTGTGAGGCCGAGGGCCTTGGCTCTGTCCGCGCTCATCACCAGCATGGCGGCGGCACCATCGGACAGCGCCGAGGAGCTGCCGGCGGTGACGGTGCCGTTGACCGGGTCAAACACCGGGCGCAGCTGGCTTAAGCCATCGACCGTGGTCTCCGGGCGGATCACCTCGTCGTAGTCGTAGAAGAAGCGGGCGCCGCTGGCGTCATGGCCTTCCAGTCCGACGATCTCCCTGGCAAAGCGCCCTTCCACGGTGGCGGCATGGGCGCGGCGATGGGAGCGGGCGGCAAACTCGTCCTGCTGCTGGCGGCTGATGCCGTGCAGCTTGCCGAGCATCTCGGCGGTCAGCCCCATCATGCCAGAGGCTTTCGCCACCGACTTCGCCATGCCGGGGTGGAAGTCGACGCCGTGGCTCATCGGCACGTGACCCATATGCTCGACGCCGCCGATGATGAAGATATCCCCATCACCCACCGCAATGGCGCGGGAGGCGTCGTGCAGCGCCTGCATGCTGGAGCCGCACAGGCGGTTGACGGTGACCGCCCCCACCTGCTTGGGAATACCGGCCAGCAGGGCGGCGTTGCGGGCGATGTTGAAGCCCTGCTCCAGGGTCTGCTGCACGCAGCCCCAGTAGATATCCTCGATCTCGTTCGGGTCGAGGTTGGGGTTGCGCAGCAGGATGGATGTCATCAGGTGCGCGGACAAGTCTTCTGCACGCACGTTGCGGAAGGCGCCGCCCTTGGACCGGCCCATCGGGGTCCGGATACAGTCGACAATGACTACGTCTTTCATGAATGGATCTCCTTTCCGCAATCAGTAGAAGGTTTTGCCCTGGGCGGCCATCTCGCGCAAGCGGTCGCTGACGCGGTAGAGCGGGCCCAGGTCGGCATACTGGTCGGCCATGGCCACGTAGCGATCCAGACCAATGGTGTCCAGATAGCGGAACACGCCGCCGCGGAAGGGAGGGAAGCCCAGACCGTAGACCAGCGCGATGTCGGCTTCGGCTGGCGTGGCGACAATGCCCTCTTCCAGGCAGAGCACCACCTCGTTGATCATCGGGATCATCATGCGGGCGATGATGGCCTCCTTGTCGAAGTCCTGCTTCGGCTTGACGATGGGGGCCAGCAGCTCGTAGCTGGCTGCGTCGGCCACCTTCTTCGGCTTGCCCTTCTTGTCCTGCTCGTAGGCGTAGAAGCCCTTGCCGTTCTTCTGACCGAAGCGGCTGGCGTCATACATTACGTCGATGGCGGTACGACCTTCCTTGCTCATGCGCGCCGGGAAGCCCTGCGCCATCACGTCACCGGCGTGGTGGCCGGTGTCGATGCCGACCACATCCAGCAGGTAGGCAGGGCCCATGGGCCAGCCGAACTCCTTCTCCATCACCTTGTCGACGGCGGCGAAGTCGGCGCCATCGGCGACCAGCTTGTTGAAGCCGAAGAAGTAAGGGAACAGCACGCGGTTCACGAAGAAGCCGGGGCAGTCGTTGACCACCACCGGGGACTTGCCCATGGCGGCGGCGTAGGCCACCACGCGGTTGATGGTTTCATCGGAAGTTTGCTCGCCGCGGATGATCTCCACCAGCGGCATGCGGTGCACCGGGTTGAAGAAGTGCATGCCGCAGAAATTCTCGGGACGCTTCAGGCTCTTGGCCAGCAGGGAGATGGGGATGGTGGAGGTGTTGCTGGCGAGCACGGCGTCTTCGCCAATGATCCCTTCCACTTCGCCCAGTACGGCGGCCTTCACTTTCGGGTTCTCGACCACGGCTTCGACCACCACGTCCACATGTTTGACGTTGTCATAGCTGAGGGTCGGCGTGATGGCGGAGAGCACCTGGCCCATCTTGATGCCGTCGATGCGACCGCGCTCGAGCTGGCCGTTGAGCAGCTTGGTGGCCTCATTCATGCCAAGTGCCAGCGCTTTCTCGTTGATGTCCTTCATCACCGCCGGGATGCCTTTGCTGGCAGACTGGTAGGCGATGCCACCCCCCATGATGCCGGCACCCAGCACGGCGGCATGGCCGGTGGCCTTGTTTGCCTGCTTGGCGGCCTTCTTGGCCAGCGCCTTGATGTGCTGATCGTTGAGGAAGATACCGACCAGCGCCTTGGCCACGTCGGTTTTCGCCAATTTGATGAAGGTGGCGGCCTCGGCGGCCAGCGCTTCGTCACGGCCCATGCCGGCGGCGGCTTCCACCGTCTTCACGGCGGCCATGGGGGCCGGATAGTGTTTGCCCGCCACGGCGGCAACCATGCCGGCGGCGGTGGTGAAGCTCATCATGGCTTCCAGTTTGGAGAGGCGCAGCGGGGCCTTCTTGGCGGCGCGGCGGCCCTGCCAGTCCAGCTTGCCCTTGACCGCGTCCTTGATCATCTGCACGGCGGCGCTGTGCAGCGCGTCCGGGGCGACCACGGCATCGATGGCACCCACCTTGAGGGCGTCATCGGCACGGTAATCCTTGCCGGTGGTGATCCACTCCAGCGCGTTGTCGGCCCCGATCACCCGCGGCAGACGGACAGTACCGCCAAAGCCGGGCATGATGCCGAGTTTGGTCTCGGGCAGGCCGATTTTGGCGCTGGTATCAGCCAGGCGGAAATCGGTGGAGAGTATCGTCTCGCAGCCGCCACCCAGGGCGTGACCTTTGATGGCGGAGAGGGTAGGCACCGGCAGATCTTCGATGGCGTTGAAGATGTCGTTGGCCTTTTTCAGCCAGCCGAGCAGGTCTTCTTGCGGCAGATCGAACAGTTCCAGGAATTCGGTGATGTCGGCGCCGACGATGAAAGCGTCTTTGCCGGAGGTGAGGATCAGACCCTTCAAATCGGCTTGTTGCTGTAATGCGGCGATCGCTTCGCTCAGGGAGAGCAGGGTAGCGCGATCCAGCTTGTTGACTGAACCCGGGGCATCGAACCTCAGCTCGGCAATGCCGTCTTCGAGGTAGCTGACCGTCAGGGTTTCGCCTTGGTAGATCATGAGAGTGTCTCCTTGTTCCCACTCTGTGGGGAATGGTGCTCCTTTATCCCCAGCAGGGGGCGAGGCTCACTATTGATCCAAAAGGAGACATTTTCAACACCTATTTAAAACATTTGTTTAACAGTTATCGAGTAAAAGCTCTTCATCACAAAACGGGCAAAAAAGAGGCGCCTTGCGGCGCCTCCGATGGAGATGAGCGTGGTATCAGCTAGCCAGTTCCGGCCGGTTGCGATACTGGTTCAAGACCTCGGGATCGGCGAGGGCGTGGGTGTTGTTGACGGGGCGGTTGTGCACCACTTCCCGCACCGCCAGCTCCACTATCTTGCCGGACTTGGTGCGGGGGATGGCATCCACCTGCAGGATGCGGGCAGGCACATGACGGGCGGTGCAGTGCCGCTTGATCTGCTGGCAGATCCGCTCACGCAGCCCGTCGTCCAGCTTGCAACCCGTCTTGAGCTTGACGAACAGCACCACCCGCTCGTCCTGTTTCCATTGCTGGCCGATGACGATGCTCTCCTCCACCTCGTCGAGTTGTTCCACATAGCGGTAGATCTCGCTGGTGCCGATGCGCACGCCGCCCGGGTTGAGGGTCGCGTCGGAGCGGCCGTAGAACAGGATGCCGCCGGTCGGGGTCAGCTCGATCCAGTCCCCGTGGCACCAGATGTTGTCGAACCGCTCGAAGTAGGCGGCGTGGTACTTGTCGCCATTTTCGTCACCCCAGAAGTAAATGGGCTGGGCCGGGAACGGCTTGGTACAGACCAGCTCGCCCTTCTCACCCAGCACCGGCTGGCCCGCCTCGTTGAATACCTGCACCGCGAGACCAAGGCCGCGCCCCTGGCTCTCGCCGCGATAGACGGGGCTCAAGGGGTTGCCGATGACGAAGCAGGAGCAGATGTCGGTGCCGCCGGAGATGGAGCTGAGCTGCACATCCTGCTTTATCTGCTGGTAAACATAGTCAAACCCCTCCGGCGACAGCACGGATCCGGTGCTGCAGATGAGGCGCAAGGCAGGCAGGTCGTGGGTCTTGATGGGGGCATAACCCTGCTTGTGCAGCGCATCGAGATACTTGGCCGAGGTACCGAACAGGGCGACCTCTTCGTCTCGTGCGAGATCCCATAACACGTTGCCATCCGGGTAGAAGGGGGAACCATCGTAGAGCACCAGGGTGGCGCCGGAGGCGAGGGCGCTCACCAGCCAGTTCCACATCATCCAGCCACAGGTGGTGAAGTAGAAGATGCGCTCCCCCGGCTTGATGTCGCAGTGCAACTGGTGCTCTTTCAGGTGTTGCAGCAGGGTGCCGCCAATGCCGTGCACGATGCACTTGGGTTTGCCGGTGGTGCCGGAGGAGTAGAGGATATAGAGCGGGTCATTGAAAGCCATGGGCTCGAAGGCGAGCTGGGCATCATGCTGGCTTGCCAGCACTTGCTGCCAGTTGTGACCAAGCTGCAGCGGGTTGCCGAGCAGGGGGATCAGCACCGTCTGCTCTAGGCTGTCGAGCTGACCGACGACGCTGGCCACTTTGTCCTGAATGTCGATGGCCTTGCCGCCGTAGCGGTAGCCATCCACCGCGAACAGCACCCTGGGACGGGTCTGGCCGAAGCGCTCCACCACGCTGGCCTCGCCAAAATCGGGGCTGGTGGAGGTCCAGATCGCGCCGAGGCTGGTGGTTGCCAGCATGGCTACCACGGTTTCCGGGATATTGGGCAGGTAGGCTGCGACCACATCACCCCGGCCTATGCCCTGGCTGCGAAGCCACTGGGCCAGGCGGGCGACCTGATCTGCCAGCTGATGCCAGCTCAGGGTCCGGCTTGGGCCCCCTTCGATGCGGGAGATGATGGCCGGGCTCTCATCCTGACGGCGCAGCAGGTTCTCGGCGAAGTTGAGCCGGCTGTCGGGGAACCAGCGGGCGCGCTGCATATCCTGGCGGTTCTCCGCCACAATGTTGCCAAGCTCGCCCTTGACGCCGCAGTGCTGCCACACCAGGGGCCAGAAGCGGGTGGTCTTCTCCACCGACCATTGATACAGGTCGGCATAGCTGCGCAGTTGCAGGCCATGGAAGTGATTGACCTCGGCCATGAACTGGTGGAGGTTGGAGTGCTGCATCCTGTCCTGATCCGGTGTCCACAGACAAAGGTTTTGCATGAGTCGTTCCTGACGGCTGATATCTACTGTCTGTGGGCAGTGTATTGAATTGTTCTTTGTTTGTTAATTGTCTGTTTTATGTTCATAACAAAAAGCCTGTAACCTATGCGTTACCTCACGAAGCGAAAGTCGGGTGGCTCGAGCCTTGATTCGCTTGATGTTATGCTGAAGTCACATTCGCCCGGAGCAGGACGCCATGAGCAGTTACAGCCAACTTTTTGCCCAGCATCTCGACACCCTTCAGCAGCGTACCCGCGACATACTGCAACAGCAGGGACTGAGCGGTCTGGCCATCCACTCCGGCCAGACCCACCGCATCTTCCTCGATGATCAGGATTATCCCTTCAAGGTGAATCCCCAGTTCAAGGCCTGGCTGCCGGTGCTGGACAACCCTCACTGCTGGTTGCTGGTGGATGGTGTGAGCAAGCCGGTGCTGCTGTTCTACCGGCCGGTGGACTTCTGGCACAAGGTGGCGGAGTTGCCCAACGCCTTCTGGGTCGACTTCTTCGACATTCGCTTCCTGACTCGCCCGGAGCAGGTTGCCGATCACCTGCCGGCCAACAAGCAGGAGTGGGCCTATCTGGGCGGCCATCTGGAAGTGGCCGAGCTGCTGGGACTGGGCCAGCCCAATCCGGAGGCGGTCCTCAACTACCTGCACTACCACCGTGCCTACAAGACGCCCTATGAGCTGGAATGTCTTCGCGATGCCAACCGCATCGGCGTGCGCGGCCACATCGCGGCCAAGGACTCCTTCATGGCGGGGGCGAGCGAGTTCGAGATCAACTTGGCCTACATGAAGGCGGTCGGACAGGGGGCCAATGAGGCGCCCTACGGCAACATTGTTGCCATCAACCGCAATGCGGCCATCCTGCACTACACCCATCTCTCCACCCAGCGGGTGCCCGATGCGGAGCGTTACTCCTTCCTCATCGATGCCGGAGTGGACGTGCACGGTTATGCCTCCGACATTACCCGGACTTGGGCCTGGCGCCGCGGTGAGTTCGCCGATCTGATTGCTGCGCTGGATGCACAGCAACAGGAGATCATCGACGAGATCAAGCCGGGCCGCCGCTACAGCGAGCTGCACCTGCAGATGCACCACAGGCTGGCGCGCCTGCTGCAAGCCACCGAACTGGTAGACATGTCGGTGGACGAGATGATCCACACCGGGGTGACCAATGTCTTCTTCCCCCACGGTCTCGGCCACTTCCTCGGCCTGCAGGTACACGATGTCGGCGGCTTCATGCAGGATGAGCGCGGCACCCACCTGGCGGCCCCCGAGCAGTTCCCTTATCTGCGCTGCACCCGGGTGATGGAAGTGGATCAGGTCTTCACCATAGAACCGGGTCTCTACTTCATCGACAGCCTGCTGGAGCCGCTGCGCCAGGGTGAGCAGGGCAAGCGGGTCAACTGGAACAAGGTGGAGGCGCTGCGTCCCTATGGTGGCATTCGCATCGAGGACAACGTGGTGCTGCATGCCAACGGGGTGGAGAACCTGACCAGACAAGCAGGGCTCTGATGGCGACGGATTACCCCATACCGGCAGCTCCACTGGAGGTGAGCGAAGAGATCAAGAAGAGCCGCTTCATTACCTACATCGCCCACACTCCGACCGTCGAGGCCGCCAAGGCCTGGATAGACGAGATCAAACAGCAACACCCGGGAGCCCGGCATCACTGCTGGGCTTTTGTCGCCGGCGCCCCGCAAGACAGCCAGGTTTATGGTTTCAGTGATGATGGCGAACCCTCGGGCACGGCGGGCAAACCCATGCTGGCCCAGTTGATGGGGGCCGGTCTGGGTGAAGTCGCCGCCGTGGTGGTGCGCTATTACGGTGGAGTGCTGCTGGGGACCGGTGGCCTGGTCAAGGCCTATGGCGGTGGTGTGGGGGCAGCACTCAAGCAACTTGAAACTTGTATCAAGCGTCAGCTGACCTCTTCCGTGATCCAGTGTGACTACACCGACATGGGGGCCGTGGAGTCCCTCATCTCTGCCCATCAAGGGCAGTTGCTGGTGGCCGATTATGGTGCCAGCGTCACCCTTCAGGTAGCGTGGGAGTCTGCGCTCTGGGCCCGTATCGCACAGGAATTGACCGACCGGACCCAGGGTCGGGTATCCCTTCGTCCCTTAGATGGCTAGAATCCATCGCTCTTTTAGTCTGAAGAGGGAGCCGGAATGCAGATTCTGAGCATCATTCGTATCGTCGGTCTGCTGGTTGCCCTGTTCAGCTCGACCATGCTGCTGCCCGCGATGGTCGCTTTTGGGTATCGTGATGGCGGTGGTACCGAGTTCGTCAACTCCTTCGTCATAGCCCTCCTGCTCGGCCTCCTGCTCTGGTTCCCCAACCGCCACCAGAAAAAGGAACTCAGGTCCAAGGAAGGCTTCCTCATCGTGGTGCTGTTCTGGGTGGTGCTGGGGAGCGTGGGTGCCGTCCCCTTTATCATCAGCGACGTGCCGAACATGTCGGTCTCGGAGGCATTTTTCGAGTCGTTTTCCGGCCTGACTACCACGGGCGCAACGGTGCTGACCGGGCTGGACAATCTGCCCAAGGCGTTTCTCTTCTACCGCCAGCTGCTGCAATGGCTCGGTGGCATGGGGATCATCGTGCTGGCGGTGGCCGTGCTGCCACTGCTGGGTATCGGGGGCATGCAGCTCTATCGCGCCGAGATCCCGGGGCCCGTCAAGGACAACAAGGTGACCCCGCGCATCGCCGAGACGGCCAAGGCGCTCTGGTTCATCTATCTGTTGCTGACTTCCCTCTGCGCTCTCGCCTACTGGATGGCGGGGATGACGTTGTTCGATGCCATCTGCCACTCCTTCTCCACCTTGTCGGTGGGGGGGTTCTCGACCCACGACGCCAGCATCGGTTTCTTCGACAGCCCGGCCATCAACCTGATCACAGTGGTGTTCCTGCTGCTGGCGAGCGTCAACTTCGCGCTTCACTTCATGGTGTTTGCCCACAAGCCGGTGCGCGTGAGCAGTTATCTGCGTGACTCCGAGCTCAAGGTGTTTCTGAGCATCCAGTGCGTGCTGGTGCTGATCTGCTTCGTCTCTCTGCTGTTCCACGGCCACTACGATACCTGGCAGGATGCGCTCAACCATGGCCTGTTCCAGGCGGTGTCGCTGGGCACGACCACGGGGTACAGCACCACCAGCTATGCGGATTGGCCCTCCTTCCTGCCCATGCTGTTGATGTTCTCTGCCTTCATCGGCTGTTGTGCCGGCAGTACCGGGGGGGGCATCAAGGTGATGCGTTTCATGATCCTGTTCCTGCAGGGGATGCGTGAACTCAAACGGCTGGTGCATCCGCGGGCCATCTACACCTTGAAGCTGGGACGCCGCGCCGTACCGGAACGGATCGTGGAAGCGGTCTGGGGCTACTTTGCCACCTACATCATTCTGTTCTTCATCTTTATGCTGTTGCTGCTGATGACGGGGCTGAACGAAGTGACGGCCTTCTCCGCCGTGGCTGCGGCATTCACCAACGTGGGGCCGGGTCTGGGGGAGGTGTCGGCCAACTTCGGCAATATCTCGGCCACTGCACAGTGGATATTGATCGTGGCCATGTTGTTTGGTCGATTGGAAATCTTCACACTTCTGGTACTGTTTACTCCTGCATTCTGGCGTAGTTGAGGTTGGTATGGACAAGATTTTGGTGCTTTATTCTTCCCGGGACGGGCAAACGCGGAAAATCGTGGATGTCATGCTGGAGGAAATATCAGGATGCGAAGTGGTGATGCACGACCTGCACACCCTGCCCATGTGCAACCTCAGCAAGTATGCCAAGGTGTTGATTGGCGCTTCCATTCGCTACGGTA
>NZ_JAGKRK010000069.1:0-512 GCF_017939325.1 Aeromonas sp. MaB10011B
CTACAGCCGCCACGCCTGGGGACGGCTCTACACCAGCAAGCTGCCGGTGACCTCGGTCCATGTGCTCAACGAAACGGTCCTGCCGTTCTTCGAGGCTCACGAGGCGCGGGTCTATACCATCCTGTCGGACAACGGGCGCGAGTTCTACGGGCGCCCTGACCATCACCCCTACGAGCTGTTCCTGCAACTGGAGGGGATTGAGCACCGGACCACCAAGGTACGCAGGCCGCAGAGCAACGGCTTTATCGAGCGGCTACATCGCACCCTGCTGGATGAACACTTCCGTATCAAGGGGAGGACGACCTGGTATGAATCAGTGGAGCAGATGCAGACAGACCTGGACAGCTATCTGGATCACTACAACACCCAGCGGCCACATCAGGGCAGGATGATGGAGGGTCAAACCCCCTACAGCATGTTCAAAAAGGGTCTGAAATTGATACCGAAGGAAGTGCGCACTAAAGTAGCGTAAACAAGACACCGGTTTGAGGCCGGTGTCAGGTGATAACTAG
>NZ_JAGKRK010000070.1:0-370 GCF_017939325.1 Aeromonas sp. MaB10011B
GCTGGTCGTGCCCTTGAGCTCGACCGCCTTGGCTTCCGCCACCGACAGGTTGCCATCGCCAATCGCCGCCAGGTCGATGCCCGGCAGGTCCGCGCTGTCGCTGTCCAGGATCGCCTGCTCGCTGTCCGTCGCCGGGTTGCCCGCCTGGTCAGTCACGTCCGCCTTGACGGTGAACGTGCCATCTGCCAGGCCGCTGGCGCCCAGGTCCACGGTGGTGCTGAACGTGCCGTCGGTCACGGTCGCGGTGAAGGTCACCTGCTTGCCGTTCACGTCGGTCACGGTCAGGGTGACCTTCTGGCCATCTTCCACGTTGCTGGTCGTGCCCTTGAGCTCGACCGCCTTGGCTTCCGCCACCGACAGGTTGCCATCG
>NZ_JAGKRK010000070.1:380-22957 GCF_017939325.1 Aeromonas sp. MaB10011B
TTCTGGCCATCTTCCACGTTGCTGGTCGTGCCCTTGAGCTCGACCGCCTTGGCTTCCGCCACCGACAGGTTGCCATCGCCAATCGCCGCCAGGTCGATGCCCGGCAGGTCCGCGTTGTCGCTGTCCAGGATCGCCTGCTCGCTGTCCGTCGCCGGGTTGCCCGCCTGGTCAGTCACGTCCGCCTTCACGGTGAACGTGCCATCTGCCAGGCCGCTGGCGCCCAGATCCACGGTGGTGCTGAACGTGTCGTCGGTCACGGTCGCCTCGAAGGTCACCGACTTGCCGTTCACGTCGGTCACGGTCAGGGTGACCTTCTGGCCATCTTCCACGTTGCTGGTCGTGCCCTTGAGCTCGACCGCCTTGGCTTCCGCCACCGACAGGTTGCCATCACCAATCGCCGCCAGGTCGATGCCCGGCAGGTCAGTATCCACCTCATAACTTTCGCTGTCGGTTGCAGTGGCGCTGTTGCCCGCCGCGTCCGTGCTGGTCACGCTGGCCTGGATGGTCTGGTCGGCATCCGCCGCCAGGTCGCTGCCCGCCACCAGGATGGTGAAGCGGCCATCGCCATCCACCGGGCCGGTGAACGGCTTGCCGTTGACGGTCAGGGTGACGGTGTCGCCGTCATTGAACTCACCGCTGACGGTGCCGCTGACCGGGATCTGCTGACCCTCCTCGGCGGCGTTGATGACGTCGTCGGCGGTGATGTCGGCATCGAGCGCGATACTGACATCCGGTGGAGTGGTGTCTAGCAGAGTGGTGTCGTCACGGGCCTCGGCACGATTCCCCGCCGCGTCGGTGACGCTGGCCACCACGGTCAGGTTGCCATCCGCCAGCCCGCTCAGATCGGCGCTGGTCTGGTAGTTGCCGTCGGCATCGGTGACGGCCGTGACGGTCACCTTGTCGCCGTTGGCATCGCTGATCACCAGGGTCACGGTGCGGTTCGGGCCGACATCGGAGGTGCCGCTGATGGGCGCATTGGCCACATTGCCCGCGTTCACGTCATCCAGGCTCACCGTGATGTTCGCGATGGTGTCCACGCTACCATCGTCGCTCGCCGTGCCTCTATTGCCAGCAGGATCAGTCACGCTGGCAGTCACGTCATAGCCGCCATCCGGCAAAGGCGTCACGACATCAGCGCTGTAGCTTCCATCGGGCAGTACTGTGGTAGTCAGCGTCTGCTGGTTGCCATTGGCATCGGTCACCACCAGAGTCACGGTGCTACCAGGTGTGGCATCCGAGGTTCCCGTGATGGTCGGCGTGCTGTCATTGGTGTTGTCCGGTGCATCGACCGTCACAGTGGGTGCGGTACTGTCCACGCTGCCGTCATCGGTCGCGGTGCCAGTGTTGCCGGCCGGGTCGGTGACGCTTGCCGTGACGGTGTAGGAGCCATCCGGCAGCGGCGTGGTGACATCCACGCTGAAACTGCCATCCGGATTGACGGTGGTGATCAGGGTCTGCTGGTTGCCATTGATATCTGTCACCACCAGGGTCACGGTGCTGCCGGCGGCGGCATCCGTGGTGCCGGTCAGGGTGGGCGTCCGGTCATTGGTGTCGTCGGGAGCGGAGACGGTGATGACGGGGGCGGTGAGGTCGAGCAGTTCATCCTCGCTGCTTTGTGCGTCCGCCAGCGGCGCCGTGGCATCGGGGTTGGCGCTGTCGAAGCCGGCACTGGCGATGGTGGCATCGCCGGTTCTGTCGATGGTGATGAAGCCGCCATTGCCGCTGGCGCCCGCGACGCCGCCGACGTTGCCCGCTGCGGGAGCCCCGCCCGCCGCCGACGCTTCAAACGCCTGGGTCGGGTCCGTCCCCTGCAAGATGGCTTGCTGCAGGGCAGCGATGTCGTCAGGCACCCCGGCTGGCGCGCGCTGGGCGAGTTGTGGCTCGTCCTCAACGGGAGACTTGCTCGGGCTCAGGGTGAAGGTGGTATCCCCTCCCTGGAAGCTGGCGCCCTCCGGCGCGAGCAAGACGGCATCCTTGGGCAGCGTATCGCCTTCAGAAAGAAGCGTCTGGCTCCCGTCTGCCGCGACCAGATAGATCTTGCCTTGCAAATGGGTAACGACGACGTCCTGATCCAATACGATGCTCTTGCTGCTCATGGGTTCTCCTGACATAAAAATGGGCATGGCAATCCAGGCTCCAATGTGCCCGTTAATCACGCCAGATACCAGTTAGAAAAATCGAATGGACAGACCAAAATGGAGCCCCAAACTGGGGCTAAACCGAAGGGAAATAGAAGGGAAATAAAATTAGTTAAATCAATAAAATCAATTATGACAGAAAGATGATGGGAGCCTTATCGGCTCCCATCTCGAGACGCATCAGGCACCGGCCCAGAGCAGGATGGCCAGCAGCTGGGGAGAGATGATCCGCAGGAACATCACCAGGGGGTAGACGGTCGCATAGGAGAGCGCACTGGCCCCGCTGGTCGGGTGCATGCCGTTGGCGAAGGCCAGGGCGGGAGGGTCCGTCATGGAGCCGGCCAGCAGACCGCACAGGGTGAGGTAATTGAGCTTGCCATAGCGGCGCGCCAGCACCCCGACCACCAGCAGCGGGATCAGGGTGATCGCCACGCCGTACATCACCCAGGCGGGGCCATCCCCGTTGATCAGGGTATCGATGAAACCGGCCCCCGACTTGAACCCCACCACCGCCAGGAACAGCACTATGCCGATCTCCCGCAGCGCCAGGTTCGCACTCGGCGGCATGAACCAGTAGAGCTTGCCGATGCTGCCGATGCGCGACAGGATGAGGGCCACCACCAGGGGGCCGCCCGCCAGCCCCAGCTTGAGGGCCGCCGGGAACCCCGGCAGATAGAAGGGGATGGAGCCGAGCAGCACGCCCAGCCCGATGCCGATGAAGACCGGCAGCATCTGCACCTGCTGCAGCTTCTGCTGCACGTTGCCGACCACGCTGGTCACCGCCTCGATGGCATCGAGTCGCCCCACCAGGTTCAGGATGTCCCCAAACTGCAGGCTGGTCTGGCTGGTCGGCACCAGCTCGATCCCGGCCCGGTTGAGGCGCGAGATGACCACATCGTATTTCTGCTTGATGTCGAGATCGCGGATCCGCTTGCCGAGCACCTGCTCATTGGTGACCACCACCCGCTCAACCCGCAGATCCGTGCCCCGGGTGGAGAGGGAGGTATCCACCTCCTCCCCGAGCACCAGCAGCACCTTGTGCAGGGCGTGGCGTTCGCCCACCAGGTGCAGCAGATCGCCGAGCTCGATGTGCGAGTCGGGCTTCGGCACCATCAGCTCGTCACCGCGCTTGAGGCGCGAGCAGATGACGTCTGTCTCGTCCAGGCTCGGGATCTCGCTCAGCATCAGGCCGTGCATGTTGGGGTTGCGCACCGCGATGTTGATAGTCTGCAGGCTCTCCTTGGTCTTGCCCGCCTGCTGCTCGAAGGCGGTCGCTTCCTCCTCGATCTTGATATGGAAGAACACCCGGATGAGCCACATGGTGAGCAGGATGCCGCAGATCCCGAACGGGTAGGCCACGGCGTAGCCCATCCCCATCAGGCCGGTGGAGCCCGGAGCCGCCCCCAGCTCAGCCAGGATCTGCTGACCCGCCCCGAGGGACGGGGTATTGGTCACCGCGCCGGAGAAGACCCCGAGGATCACTGGCAGCGGCACGTCGAACAGCTGGTGCAGCGCCGCCGCCACTACGCAACCGAGCAGCACCAGCAGGGCGGCGAAGCCATTGAGCTTGAGGCCCGAGCTGCGCAGGGAGGAGAAGAAGCCGGGACCGACCTGGATGCCTATGGTGTAGACAAACAGGATCAGACCAAACTCCTGAATAAAATGAAGTGTTTGCTCATCCAGCTTCAAGCCGGAGAGCCCGGCGAAGTGGCCCACTATGATGCCGCCGAACAGCACCCCGCCAATGCCCAGTCCCACGCCATAGACCCGCCAGTTTCCCAGCCAGAGTCCCAGCACCGCCACCAGCGACAATATGCTGATGGAAAGCGCGATTTCACTCATCGTTTGCATCCTTTCCAAGCTGAACTGACCCTAGCTTGTCAGCAAACGAAGGGGGCAACTGTGGGGTGCCGCACGAATTCAGGCTTTCATGAGCACAAAAATACCAATTAAGGGTTAGCCATCAGATATAGCCATAAATGGCCATGAAGTGACACAGACTGCCCCCCAGCACAAACAGGTGCCAGATGGCGTGGTTGTAGGGAATGCGCTTGGCCACATAGAAGATCACTCCCAGGCTGTAGATGAGACCACCCAGCCCCAGCAGCAGGAGCCCGGTACCATCCAGATGCAGATAGAGCTGGTAGATGACCACCAGCGACAGCCAGCCCAGCATCAGATAGGTAAATAGCGACACCTTCTTGAAGCGATTGATGAAGATCAGCTTGAACACGACCCCCGCCAGGGCCAGCCCCCAGATCACCACCATCAGTCCTTGCGCCAGCGGCGTATCGAGCGCCACCAGCAGGAAGGGGGTATAAGTGCCGGCGATCAGCAGATAGATGGCGCAGTGATCGAACAGCTTGCTCCAGCGTCTGGCCGCCACCGAGCTCACGCTGTGGTAGAGCGTCGAGGCGAGATAGAGCAATACCAGGCTGGCACCGTAGACGCCGTAGCTCAGCAGTACCCTGGGCCCCTGATCCCACCCCTTGTGCAGCAGCAAGACCAGTCCCAGTCCGCCCAGCAGCAGCCCCAGCCCATGGCTGAGGCGATTCGCCCACTCTTCCCGTGGGGAGTACCCCGTCACATCCATCATTACCTCCAACCCATTACCGGCCCACTCTAGCGGCCGACGTTTCAGGCTACAAGTGTTAGCTGAAAATTAAGGAGCGAGGAGAGGGAGGGCCAGAGATGGCTGTGCCCCCCGCCCCTTTGGTGTATGCTCTGCCGCCGACGCCGCCCATGCGGATGGCCGCGTCTGCCCGACAATCTGGTCTGGAGAACCCGATGAAGCTCACTGAACTGTTTACACAACCGGATCCTGATTTCGGCAAGGCCATGACGGCCCTGCTGGAGCACTTCCATCATTCCGACGACAGTCAGGCCCCCTATCAGCGGGGCAGCTTCACCCACCAGCTCGATCAGTCGTGCATGCCCACCATCGGCATCTCTCCCCGGGACTATCTGGCACGGCTCGCCACCCTGGTACCCGGGGCATCGCACCTCACCTCTCCCCGCTACATGGGACACATGACGGCGCCGCTGCCGGCCTTCACCGCCGAGCTCTCCCGGCTCTTGGTGATGCTCAACCAGAACCCGATGAAGATGGAGTCCTCCCGTTTGCTGAGCTTTCTGGAGCGGGAAGTGCTGGCCAAGCTGCACCGTCTGGTCTACCGCCAGGACGACGCCTTCTATGCAGCCCAGATGCATGCCAAGGATGCAGCCCTCGGCGTCATGACCAGTGGCGGTACCATCGCCAACGTCACCGCCCTCTGGCTGGCCCGCAACCGGGCCTGTGGCGACAACCTGTTCGCCCTCGCCGAGCAGGGCTATCGCGGCGCCGTCATTCTGGGCTCGCGGCTGATGCACTACTCCTTCGACAAGGGGATGGATCTGCTGGGACTCGGGGCTCGCAGCGTCTGGCGTCTCGACACAGACGAGCACAATCGGCTCAGTCTGGCAGCGCTGGAACAGGCCCTTCAACAATGCAGGAAGCAGAAGCTCAAGGTGCTGGCGCTGGTCGGCGTGGCTGGCAGCACGGATTTTGGCTCCGTCGACCCGCTGCCGGAACTGGCCGCCATCGCCCGGCGCGAGCAAATCCACTTCCACGTGGACGCGGCCTGGGGTGGTCCGACCCTCTTCTCGCCCCGCTATCAGGGATTGCTTACGGGGATAGAGCACGCCGATACCGTCACCCTTGACGGCCACAAGCAGTTGCTGGTCCCGCTCGGTACCGGCATGCTGCTCTGCCGCCAACCGGACCTGATGATGACGGTGAAGCGCGAGGCTCCCTACGCCATCCGCGCCACCTCCTTCGATCAGGGTCGCTTCACTCTGGAGGGGACCCGTCCCGCCAACGCGCTCTATCTGGATGCCGCCTTCCAGATGCTGGGACAGCAGGGTTATGCCCAACTCATCGACGCCAACTACGACAGGGCGAGGCGAATGGCCGCGCTCATCGACGCCAGCCCCGCCTTCGAGCTGATGTCGGCACCTGTCATGAACCTGCTCTCCTACCGATGCATTCCGCCCCACCTGCAAGGTCAGGTGCCCGATGTGGCGGCCAACGAACAGATCAATCTCTTCAACGTCGCCCTGCAAAAAGCCCAGCGCGCCGAAGGGCACAGCTTCGTCTCACGCACCCAGCGCGCAGTCTCCCGCTATGGCGAGCAACCGCTCACGCTGCTGCGCGCCGTCCTACTCAACCCTCTCATCGAGGAAGCGGACATACACGCATTGCTGGACGATCAGGTGCGCCTTGGCAACCAGATTGCCAGCCAGCTGTTCGAGTAACCCGCCGCCCCGGGAAGGAACTGCCTGCAGAATGGACGGTCTTATTCATTTGCCGTTGTCTGACGGGCAGGTACACTGAGTGAAATTTTGAGGTTAGAGCCCAGCATGAAGCAGTTTATCGAGTTCATCCCCCTGATCGTCTTCTTCGCGGTCTACAAGTTTTACGACATCTACACCGCCACTGGCGCCCTGGTGGTCGTCACAGGCCTGCAACTCCTGTACAGCTGGCTTCGCTATCGCCGGGTCGAGAAGATGCAGTTGTTCACCTTCGTGCTGGTCGGTTTCTTCGGCGGCCTCACCGTCTTCTTCCACAACGATGCCTTTATCAAGTGGAAGGTGACCGTCATCAATGTGCTCTTTGCCCTCGCCCTGCTCATCGGCCGCTATGGCTTTGGCAAGAACCTCATCAAGCAGATGCTGGGCAAGGAGCTCCAAGCCCCCGACCGGGTCTGGGACAACGTCAATCTCGGCTGGGTCGGCTTCTTCACCCTGTGCGGCCTGCTCAACCTCTACGTGGCCTTCAACCTCTCCCAGGAGATGTGGGTCAACTTCAAGGTGTTCGGCCTGCTGGGCATGACCCTGGTCTTCACCCTGCTCAGCGGCGTCTATCTCTATCGCCACATGCCGGCCGAGCAGAACGCAGAACAGAAAAAATAACCGCAACCAGAAAGGGATTGTTCCATGTGGTATCTGATCTACTCCGAAGATGTCGCGGGCAGCCTGCCCCAGCGCAAGCTGGCACGCCCTGCCCACCTTGCCCGCCTGCAAGCCTTGCAGGATGAGGGCCGCCTGCTGACGGCCGGCCCGAACCCGGCCATCGATGCCGAGGACCCGGCCGATGCGGGCTTCACCGGCAGCACCGTCATCGCCGACTTTGCCAGTCAGGCCGACGCCCAGGCCTGGGCCGATGCGGACCCCTATGTTGCGGCAGGGGTCTACGCCAGAGTGACCATCAAACCGTTCAAGAAAGTCTTCTGAGCCCATCGAGGCTGACAAGAAAAAGGCCGGACACTGTCCGGCCTTTTCGTATCCGATGGTGACTCATGCCCTGGCCACAAACCAGGGATTGAGGATATCGGGCTTGTTGTAGCAAAGCGGCGAACCATCGAGCTGGGTGACGCTGCCCCCCGCCCCTTCCAGTACCGCCTGAGCAGCCCCCGTATCCCACTCGCAGGTCGGCGCGAGCCGCGGGTAAAGCTCGGCCTCCCCCTCGGCAATGATGCAAAACTTGAGAGAGCTGCCCATGGAAACCAACTCGATCTCGCCCCGCTCCAGTTCGCCAAAACGGGCCAGATACTCGAGGGTTTCCTGCGACAGGTGATTGCGACTGCCCACCACGCGCCACACTTGCCCTGCGTCATGAGGACGGGTCTGGATGGTCTCGTGCCTGCCATCGGCCACACGCCAGGCGCCAATCCCCTTGCCCCCATACCAGAGCTTGTCCAGTACCGGGGCATAGACCAGCCCCCAGCGCGGGGTCCCCTGTTCAATCAGGGCGATATTCACCGTGAACTCGCCGTTGCGGGAGACAAACTCCTTGGTGCCATCCAAAGGATCCACCAGCCAGTAGCGGGACCAGCCGAGTCGCGCAGCCATCACCTCGGGGGAGGACTCTTCCGACAACACCGGGATATCGGGAGTGAGACGCGCCAGCGCCTGAACGATCACCTCGTGGGCCCCCTTGTCCGCAGCCGTCAGCGGGCTCTCGTCCTGCTTGTACTCCACCGCAAAGGGCTGGCTGTAGATGGACATGATGGCCTCACCGGCGGCGCGGGCGATGGGCTCCAGTTCGGAAATGGCGGGTAGATACATGGAAAAGAGTTCTCGCTCAAAGGGTTGGTCAGTGTAACCGAGTGAGTATCTTCGGCTTATAGCCGTTTGCACTGACTTATACAGTGTCAAAACTGACAGACAAAAAGTGGCGCAACACAGCTAATGATAAATGTGGCACTAACGCCACATAAGGACATGACGATATGAACAAGAAGACCCTGATCGCCGCACTGCTGCTGGGCTGCCTCCCCCTGTTGAGCCAACCTCTGCTGGCCGCCGACAAGGCGGCGACCAAGCCTGTGGCCACCACCCAAGTCAAGGAAAGCGGCAAGATCAATCTCAATACCGCCAGTGCCAGCGAGCTCACCGCCCTGAAAGGCATTGGCGAGAAGAAGGCACAGGCCATCATCGACCACAGGGAGAAGCAGGGCAAGTTCACCTCCGTCGATCAACTGGCGGACGTCAGTGGCATCGGACCTGCCACGCTGGAAGCAAACCGGGACATGATTATCGTCAAGTAACCGGTTTGAATCCCTATCATCCCGAGGGCAGCCTGTGGCTGCCCTATTTTTCTTCGGGTATCATGAGCCCACTTTGTATCTTCGGACTCACTCCATGAAAAAGACACCGCTCGTTGTTCGCAAGGCCGTTCTCCCCGTTGCCGGTCTGGGTACCCGCATGCTGCCCGCCACCAAGGCCATCCCCAAGGAGATGCTGCCCGTGGTCGACAAGCCGCTGATCCAGTATGTGGTGCGCGAAGCCATCGCCGCCGGCATCAAGGAGATCATCCTGGTGACCCATTCAAGCAAGAACTCCATCGAGAACCACTTCGACAAAAGCTTCGAGCTGGAGGCGACCCTGGAGAAGCGGGTCAAGCGCCAACTGCTGGAAGAGGTTCAGCACATCTGTCCCAAAGACGTCACCATCATGCACGTGCGTCAAGGGGAAGCAAAAGGCCTGGGCCATGCAGTACTGTGTGCCCGCCCCCTCATCGGGGATCAACCCTTCGCCGTTCTGCTGCCGGATGTGCTCATCGACGAGGTGGCCAGCGATCTGAAGCAGGACAACCTGGCGGAGATGGTGCATCTGTTCGAAGAGGAGCAGATCAGCCAGATCATGGTGGAAGCCGTCCCCGAGAGCGAAGTGGACAAATACGGCATCGCCGACATCAAGGGGGAAGCCCTGAGCGAAGGCATGTCCCTGCCGATGCAGGCCATCGTCGAGAAGCCGCCCCGGGATGAAGCCCCGTCCAACCTGGCCGTGGTCGGTCGCTATGTGCTCTCGGCCAATATCTGGCCCTTGCTGGAAAAAACCCCGGCCGGCGCCGGCGACGAGATCCAGCTGACCGATGCCATCGCCATGCTGATGGAAAAGGAGCAGGTCAATGCCTACTTCATGAAGGGACGCAGCCACGATTGCGGCAGCAAGCTCGGTTATATGAAGGCCAATGTGGAATACGCCGTGCGCCATCGGGAACTCAGCAAAGAATTCACCAGCTGGCTGAAGCAGTTTGCCAAAGAGCTGTAATCTCTGAATATTTACAAGATAAGCAGAATAAAAAACTGGGCATCATTCGATGCCCTTTTTTCATTTTATAAACAAATATTCAACCATTGATAGATAAAATATCGCTAAATCATAATATTGTAATTTAAAGTCGCTTGTTCTATAAGGATTAAGGCTTGTTCCTAGCCCTTGCATAAAATTTCTAAAAAAATATAAGACACAGGTGGAAGTTCCAATGAATAACCCGTCCAAAGGGACCTTTTTAGGTCACCCTAAAGGGCTTTTTTTGCTCTTTAGTACCGAACTGTGGGAGAGATTCTCCTATTACGGCATGCGTGCCGTGCTCGTCCTCTATCTGACCGACCTGACCGCCAACGGTGGCATGGGCTGGACCCAGGCCGACGCCCTCAAGCTGTACGGCATCTATACCGGTCTGGTCTACATCACCCCCGTCATCGGCGGCTGGCTCGCCGATACCTTCCTGGGCCAGCGCCGTGCCATCCTGTTCGGTGCCGTGCTGATGGCCGCCGGCCAGTTTACCCTGGCACTGCCTCACGCCATGTACCCTGACATGGTCAACACCGTCTTCTATGCCGGCCTTGGCTTGCTGATCGTGGGCAACGGCCTGTTCAAACCGAACATCTCCACCATGGTGGGTGACCTGTATAAAGAAGGGGATCACCGTCGTGACGGCGCCTTCACCATCTTCTACATGGGCATCAACCTGGGCTCCCTGCTGGCCGGCGTGATCTGCGGCGCCGCCGCCACCGCCTATGGCTGGCAAGCCGCCTTCGTCAGCGCCGGTATCGGCATGCTGCTCTCCCTGGTTGTGCAGGCCACCATGGCCCAGCGTTTCCTTGGCGACATCGGCCGTGTGCCCGCCGCCCAGCGTGCCGCCCTGCAACGCTCCAAGGAGCAAAAAGCGCCCCTGACCAAACAGGAAGTGGATCGCATCAAGGTGATCCTGGTACTGGGCCTGTTCACCATCATCTTCTGGGCCGGCTTCGAGCAGGCCGGTGGTCTGATGAACCTGTATGCCCAGGAGTATACCGACCGCATGATCGGCAGCTTCGAAGTGCCGACAGCCTGGTTCCAGTCCCTGAACCCCTTCTTCATCATCACCCTGGCCCCTGTCGTGGCCGCCATCTGGATCAAGCTCGGCAAGAAAGAGCCGAACTCCCCGGTGAAATTCGCCATGGGCCTGCTGTTCCTGGCCGTCGGCTTCCTGTTCATGATCGGTGCCGTGCTGGAGCAAGGTGGTGATCAGGCTGTCAAGACCTCCATGTTCTGGCTGGTCGGTGCCTACCTGTTCCATACCCTGGGCGAGCTCTGCCTCTCTCCCATCGGTCTCTCCATGGTGACCAAGCTGGCTCCGCTGCGCCTGGCCTCCCTGATGATGGGTGCCTGGTTCGGTTTCGTGGCCCTGGCCAACTATGCCGCCGGCTTCATCGGCTCCTTCGTCGGCGAATCCGGCGCCATGGCCATCTTCGGTGGCATCGCACTGGCCGCCGTGATCAGCGCCCTCATCCTGCTGACCATGGCCAACCGCCTGGTCTACTGGATGCACGGTGCCGAAGGCCCGGCCAAAGAGCCCGAAGAACAAGAGCAGAAACTGCAGTCTGCGACCGTTTGACCGGTCAGGACAGCAGAGACCAAACAGGGCGCCCATGGGCGCCCTGTTTGCATGTGTTCACTTCACGGCGTCAGTGGTGACGAACCTGCATCGTCAGGGCGCTGCCGCTGTCACTGCGAAACTGCAGATCAAAGGGCTCGTGCCAGCTTCGCCTGTGCAACGTGTAGCGACTGCTGCGCATCAAGCCGAGCGGCAACCCCCCTGCACGCATCAACCAGTGAGGTGAGGTGAGCCCGGCATTTGCAAAAAGCAGCCCATCCTCCTGATCGAACAGCAGGGCCGCCATGGCAAAGGAGTGACGCAGGCCCGACTCCAGCAGTTGTAGATTGAGGTAATCCAGCAATCGGTGTGGCTGGGTCAACAGCAGGCTCTCCTGTTGCTGGTATTGGCGATAGGGGCCGTTCATCAGGGATCGCACCAAGGCACCACAGAAGGCCGCATCCACACCGAGGATGGGCAATTCCATCACCAGTACCAGCAGCTTGTCGTCCAGTTTGAAGGTATCCGGGATGAAGAGATTGCCCATGCCGGCAAAGGTGACCTGCCAGGGCCCCCACTCCTGCATGCCAGGGGGGGACAACCAGGCGAGCAGCCGGCTGCTCGCCAGATCGTGGCCACGGAAGAAGTCGATGTGCTCCATCAGCTCCAGTTGCTGGCTCTGATGCCCGAGGTTTGTCAGGCATTGCTCGATGCTGCGGCGGATCTGCTCATAGTCATTCACCGGTTTGATGAAGAAGTCCCTGGCCCCCGCCCGCAGCGCACGCTCGATCGCAGCCATCTGATCCTGACCGGAGATGACGATGACGGGCACCTGTGGATAGCGGGCGGTGAGGCAGGCAATCACCTCATGGCCATCCATGTTCGGCATGTTCAGATCACACAACACCACATCGGGGTGATAGAGCGCTGCGGCAGAGAGCCCCTCAATCCCGTCTTCTGCCTGAAAGACGCAGGCCCCGTCGTGCTCGAGATAAGATACCAGTGAGTGGCGAAAAACCGCTTCGTCTTCTACCACCAAGATCCGTAGTCCGGCTTTTGACATCTTGACAAAGCTCTTATTAGTCAAATGGTTATTTGAGCATTAAGACTAGATCATGGGCGCTGGATACCGCCACACAATATTGTCGAGCAGCGAGCCGGGCTGGCCTTGGTATCTGCCAAGCGTTTGAAATGGTCCGACTATTTTGATCGCCCCCTTGCGCAGAGATGGTCGGCAACCGTCGCCCGGCAGCCGTTATCTCGCAGGTCGGCACCATGAATTGTATGAGGCACCGCCATGAGGGATAATGCCCTCCACTCCAGATCGTGAAGCAGACCATGACGCCAGCCGAATACAGCGCCCTCGCCCATCCCAGACTCTCCCATCCGGCCCGCAGCCTCTATACCCTGCAACTGCGCCGCTTGGTGCTGGAAAATCGGCTGGCCCGACTCAACTATCCCGAGCTTGGCCGGGCACTGGCTGTCGTCGATCCGGGCAATCCCGGTGGTTTCAGCTATCAGGTCAACGCTCGCCAGCTGACCGAACTGCTCGACGAGCTGATGGAGGCCGAACTGCTTCAGGTCGAGGCCCAGGCTGACAGTGAGCACTACCACCAGTGCCCTTTCCAGTTGCCGTTGCTGAGCCAGCGGGTGCGCAGCCCCCTGCCGGCACGCCCGTTCCAGATGCACCTGCAGTGGCGTCCGGACGAAGAACTGCCTGCTCTCGCACGCCTGTGCGGGGTGATCGATGCCAGCTACAGCGAAGAGGATCTCGGGGAGTTCATCGCCTACTGGCTCGGCCGCCCCGAGGTGTTCGACTCCCAGCACCAGTGGATGTTGAAATTTATTCGGGCCCTCAAGAGTCGGCGCTACGCCCGCCGCCCGGCGACCGTGGTCACCGGGTACCAGCAGGTCGCGCCAGCCCCGGTAGAGGCTGGCCCGAGCCGCCGGGCGCAAGAGATGATCGATGAGGCCAAACGGCTGGCACAAGCTCAGGAGCCGGAGAATGATTGATACCAGGTGGCCACGAAGTGCACTATTGACCCCCTGCCCATCCAGCCATAGCCCTAGCAGAAGGAGAATTCCATGACAGATCCGCACGACCCGATGCGCCAGGCACTGGAAGAGATCGAGGCCAAACGCCAGAAAATCGCCAAGGCCAGACAGGAGCAACGGGCTCATGATCCCGAGCTCAAGCGTCACGTCAGCAGCCTGCAGGAACGTATTCTCCGACTGCGGGCCGCAACCGGCGGCAGCCAGTACGACTACGAGACCCTGCGCAAGGAGTACGACGCCAAGGCCAATGCCGAAGTGCGCGAGTTGCAGAAAGCCGCCCGCCAGGAGCGGATCCAGAAGCTGATCGCCCAGGCCGACCTCAATCCGGACTGGATCTTCGACAAGATGGATTCCGGTGACCCGGCCCTGCAATACCCCATCGAAACGGCCCGCTACTTCATCAGCGGTTTCGAGCACTGGGAGAAGAGCGGCGGGGGCTGCATGCTGATCTACGGCGATTACGGCACCGGCAAATCCACCCTGGCGGGCGCCGTGGCCCACGAGTTGATCGCGCGCCACCAGAAGTCGGTGATCTTCCAGCAGTGGGCCTCCATCGTGGACAGGCTCTTCTTCAACGTCATCCAGGATCAGGAGGAGCGCAACCAGTACCGCCGCGCCCTGGAAGAGGTGGACCTGCTGATCATCGACGAGGTGGCGGCCAACCGCGCCAAGATGGCCGAGAGTCAGTCCAGCTTCCTCGGCCACCTGCTGCGCCGTCGTCGCAACCTGTCCAAAAGCGTCATCATTATCACCAACCACAGCCCCCAGAACCTGCATCAGGCCATCGGTGATTTCAGCTATGAGGCGATCAAGGCGTTCAATCCGGTGGACATCCACCTGAGCGGACCCAGCCGCCGTCCCAGCATCGGCCATTACAACGGTTGATCCCGTCGGGCCGGCGTCCCTGATGTCCGGCCCTTCATATCCCCTGCACCTCACAAATAAAAACTACTCTCATTTACAGAGAGCCATCCAGGCTCTAGGCTTGCTCTTTTGTTCGAGAGGGCCTGTCATGCCAACCACACTCATCTTCGGTGCCAGTCGCGGACTGGGCCGCGCCTTCACCGACCACGCACTGCAACTGGGCCACAGGGTTGTTGCCCTGGTGCGCCATGCCGACATGGCCAGCGAGCTGCATACCCAGGGAGTCGAGGTCGTCATCGGGGATGCCCTGGACCCCCAGACCGTGGCCCTGGCTTGCCGCTTGGCGGGCAGGGATGCCCGGGTAGTCTCCACCCTCGGCAGCTTTCGCCAGAGTGCACCGGTGGATTATCAGGGCAACCGCCATGTGATCGACGAGATGGAGCACGCCGGGCTCAGCCGCCTGCTGCTGGTTACCTCCCTCGGTTGTGGCGACAGCTGGCAATACCTGCCCGAGCGGGCTCGCGCCGCCTTCGGACACGAGGTACGCCTCAAGAGCCTGGCGGAAAGCTGGCTGCAGACAAGCACCCTTGAGTGGACCATTTTACGCCCCGCAGGGTTGCAGGATGGGGAGCCCACGGGTCAGGCCATCCTCAGCCAAGGGCAAGAGAGGCATGGCCTGGTCAGGCGCCAGGATGTGGCGATACGGGGTTTGCAACTGCTCACCGACCAGGAGGCGTGCGGCCAGATCTATGCCATCGGCGATCCGGGTCTGAATCAGCCATGATCCCTGTGAATGGCAACACGGTCAGCCCAGTGGCTGACCGTGTTGTTGCAAGGGGCCTAGTCGGTGGAAGACGCTGTCGCCCCATCATCCGGCCCCGTTGCAGGGCACGGTTGACGCCAGCGGAGCAACCAGCACGCCAGAGCGCCATACAGCAGCGCCAGTCCCCACAACTGCCACCAGTAGCGGGAGACCTGGGCAAAGTCGGCCCCCATCTGATTGAGGCGCAGGAATCCCTCGATGGCCGGCGTGCTCGGTGCCCACTGGGCCAGCCAGTTGAGGGGGGCCGGGATGAGCTCAAGGGGCCAGATAAAGCCGGCCAGGAAGACCAGCGGCAAAGAGGAGACAAGCACCACCTGGGTCGGCAGATCACGGCGGGTGAACAGGGCGCCGAGCACGATCCCGAACCAGGTGGTGGCCAGCAGGAACGGCAGGGTAAAGAGCCAGAGTTCGCCGGGTACAGCGGTGCGGGCAATACCGTAGTGATCGAAGCAGAAGCCGAAGAAGTAGGTCACCGGAAGGACGAAAAGAGCCCCCACCACCAGGGTGCGGGCCAGCAACAAGGCCGGCACGGGAGCATGTTGCCAGTAGCCTGACTCGCCACGGCGGCTGCGCTGGTTCTGGGTCGCCCCCAGGATGCCGGTCCCCATCAGCAACACCTGATGCAGGATCAGCACGAATACCGCAGGCACCACGTAGTTCACATAGCCCATGGAGGGGTTGAATACCGGCAGCACATTGAGGGCCACCGCGTTCCAGCCCATGGCGGCCTGGGGCAGCGCCTCACCCTGGCTCAACAGCCTGGCCACCTTCACCTGGGCGGCGAGCGTGCCCCCCGCCTGGGCCAGCCCTTCGGCAATGGTGCCATAGACCAGGAAGTAGGAGGCATCCCCGGCATAACCCAGGGTCACGCTCCTGCCCAGCATCAGATCCCGATAGAAGTGGCGGGGAATGTGCAAGATGCCGCTCGCCTTGCCGGTCAGCATCATCTGGCGGGCCTCGTCGAGCGAACCGGCACGGGCCACCAGTTTCACCTGCGCCGTGGCATCGGCCATGAACTCCAGCTGGCGGGAAAGCTGGCTGCCATCCTCGTTGACCACCACCACGGGCTCTTCCCTAGGCAATTGGTGCAGGTAGGGCTGGGGGTAGAGGAAGGAGTAGAAGAAGACGCCGCCAAACAGGGTCAGCATGATGGCGCGATCCGCCAAGAGGGTGCGCAGCTCAAGGCGCACCAGATCCCAGAATCCCATCATGGCCTGGACTCCTCATGGGGCAGGGCCGCGCCCGACGGCGTCCGGTAGCGGTGTACCACCAGCAGCAGGGGCAGCAGAAACAGCAGCAGGGCCCCGAACTGGGGCAGGGCTGCCGTCAACGGTTGACCGTAGTTGGTTTGCCCGATCTGCAGCTTCACATAGTGGGAGATGGGCAGCAGGCTGCGCCAGAACTGGGCCACATCCCCCATGGCGCTGACCGGAAAGGTGACCCCCATAAAGGCGAAACCGGGAGCCGTGTAAGCCCCCGCCAGCGACAGAGCGCGCGCCGGATCCCGGATGATGGCGTAGAAGAAGGCCCCCATGGTGACGCAAGCGGCCGACGCCAGTCCCAACCCCGCCGTCAGCACCAGCCAACTGCCTTGCATGGGGTACCCCAGCCCCTTGAACAGCAGCAGACTCCACGCCAGACCCCACCCCCAGCCGATGAGCACATGGGGCAGCAAGGTACGCCAGAGGCCGAACCAGACCCCTCTGGTGGTCCAGTCCAACCCGAGGCGATCGGTGCGGGCCAGGGCGTTCAGGCCATAGAGCACCACCAGGATCTGCCACACCGCAGGCAGCAGGGCGCTCAGCAGAAACTGGGCGTAGCTGGAATTGATGTTGTAGAGCGCGGTAACCTGGCTCGCAATGGGTACGGATTGTCCCAGGGCACCGGGCAGCGTCTTGCCGTCGGCCATGGCCTCCAACACCCCTACCTGGCCATTGAGAGTTCCCACCACCTGGGCCAGTGCGGAGTTGACCAGCTTGGCAATCAGGATGAACTGGCCATTGTTGAACACGGTCACCCTGGGTTGGGTCCCCTCGCGGGCATCCCGCTCCAGGTGATGGGGGATCACCACCAGGGCATAGATGTCTCCCCCACGCAGTGCCCTGGCCCCCTCGTCGATGGCGTCAAACTGCTGCGCTATCTTGAGCCCGGCGGAGCCATCGAGAGAGAACGCCAGTTGTCGGGAGAGGGTGCTGCGATCCAGATCCACCAGACCGACCTTGAGATCCCGCGCCAGGCCGGCTGAAAAGATCCAGCACAGGATCCCTATCAGCACTAAGGGGACCCAGCTCGCCAGCGCCCGGCCGAACGGGTCCTGCCAGAGCAACCGCCATTCGCGTCCCATCAGAGCTCGACCAGCACGCTCATGCCGACCCGCAGCCCGTCAACCGGCTGCAAGGGGCGCGCTTCCACCTGGAAGCTTTTCATGTCGAACCCCTGGCGGGTGTCGGTGGCACGCCAGGTGGCGAAATCCCCCATCACGGCCACATGGGTCACCTTGAAGCGCACCGTCTGCTCGCCAAGGCCGGGAATTCGAGCATCGAACTCGGTACCCAACGCAAAGCGGGGCAACAGATCTTCACGCACGTGGAACTGGGCCCAGGCATCGCTCATGTCGAGCAGGGTCACCACCGGGAAGCCCTGCGGGGCCAGCTCGCCGCTGCGCAGCAGCACCTGGGAGACTTCCCCGGTGTGCGGGCTGGCGATGCGGGTATCGGCCAGGTAAGCCTCCACTTCGGCCACGCCACCTGCTGCCATCTTGACCTGCTCGCGCGCCGCAATCTTGGTCTCTTCCCGCGCCCCTTCCAGGGTCATCTGGTATTGCTGCCAGGCCATGCCTTCGCTGTACTTGGCCGCCTGCCAGGCGGTCCAGGCCTCATCGCGCTTTTGCAGGGGCATCACGCCATCCCGATGCAGGCTGGCAATTCGCTCGTAGGTTTTGCCATGAAGCAGGGCAGCCGCCTTGGCCTGTTGCCACTGATCTTTGGCGGCCGCGATCTGCTGCACTCGCGCCCCCTTCTCGGCCTCTTCGGCCATGGCACCCGCCGCCGCCTGGCCGGCCTTGGCCTGGCTCAGCTTGGCTTCGATTTCCGGACTGGCCAGGGTAAACACCAGCTGATCTTTGGCAAGCTGATCACCCTTTTTAACCAGTACCTCGTCGATCCGGCCCGCCACCTTGGAGGAGACGGAGTACTGCTGCGCCTCGATCTGCCCCTGCAGGCGCACTGGCTCCGGCTGATAGGTCAGCCAGAAACGCCAGCCCAGCCAGATAACCAGCAGCACCAGCGCCAGTGGCAGCAACAGCGGCTTGGCCTGGCTCATCTTCTTCTTGATGGGGGGATGACTCATGCATTCACCTCGGCAAACGGGCGACCCTTGGCGGTCGAAACAGACATGAAAAAAGGAGCAGAGTGGCGCGCGATCATGAATTCACCTCGATCACTTGCCCATGCTGATACTGATTGAAACTGTTCATCTGACCGGAGAGCGCCAAGAGGCGGGCCAGGGAGATCACGTATTGATAAGCGGCAACAGCGCGCTGGGTCTTGACCCCGGCCAACTGGTTGCGGGCATCCACCACGTCGAGGGAGGTAGAGAGTCCCTGCCCGAACGCCTTGTCCCGCAACCGCACGTTCTCCTCGGCCAACGCCTGGGTGGAAGAGAGAGAGTGATACTCTTCCAGTCCCTGGGCAGCCTCGCGCCAGGTCTTCTCGACCAGCAGCTCCAGATCCTGGCGGGTCTTGGCTTGCAGCAGGTTGACCTGGAGTTCGGCGCTCTTGGCTGCCTGGACTGTCTCGGAGCGGCCATCACGACTCACCAGCGGCATGCTGACCCCGACACCAACCAGCCAGTCCGGTGTGGTCTTGGAGACAATGGAATCATCTTCATAGAGGTTGTAGTTGCCGAACAGGAAGAGCTCGGGGGCGTATTTGCCCTTCTCCAGCTTGATCATCCCCTGGGCCTGCTCCTTCTTGGCCGTCAACAGCTTGAGACCGGGATGCACCGACAGGGTCTCCTCCACGAAGGGAGACAAGGCTGGCATCCCTTCGTTGATGAAGAGGGCGGTATTGGGCTCAGCCTGCTTGAGTTTGAGCATGTGGCCGAGCGCCAGCTGGGCGATCTCCTGGCTGCGCCTGGCCTTCTGGGTATCGATGCGTGCCCTGTCATAGGCAGACTGGGCCGAGAGGCGCTCCACCTTGGCGATCTGCCCCTGGGCTTCGAGCTTCTTGGCATGATCCAGATGGTGTGCCAGTCCCTGCTCGATCTCCTGCTTGGTCTGCACCACCTGCGCCGCCAGCACCACCCCGAAGTAGGTCTGGGAGAGGCTCTCGAAGGTGGACTGCTGTTTGAGCACCAGCAACTGCTCAGCCTCGCTCACCTGGGCCTGACGAATATCCTGGGCCGCATCGATGCGCCCGCCGGTAAAGAGCGGCCATAACATCTTGACCGAACTGGTCACCACGTTCTGCTTGGTGAGGGGGGTGACGAAATCGCTCGGGCTGAGGTTGAGTGCCTGCATCACGGGCCCCAGCACCTTGCCGAATTCCGGATGATTGGCGATGGGGTTGAGATCCAGCATGTCCAGCTCCATCGGCTGATCAAGATGGGTATAGCTGGCCCCCACATCCACCTTGGGCAGGTACATGGCCTTGGCCGCCTCCCGCAGTTGCTGGGCCCTCTCCACCCCGGCCTGCTCTGCCGCCAAGCCGTCATCCTGCTGGATGACCCGACTCCAGGCCTCGGTAAAGCTGACCGTCTGCGCCTGGGCCGACCCCAGCACGACACCCAGCAGGCATGGGCAGAGCGATTTGATGAACTTTGCCGTCATACATCCCCGATCCGTTTGTAATAAAATTGTGTAGAGCCTTTGCTCAATTCAGGCCCGCTATCATAGCCTAAACCGACTTGAGAGGGAGACTCACAAATCACCATCCCCCTCACTCGCGCCCCCCTGACCATGGTCACAGACAATATGTCCGATTTTCAAGCACTCCTGAATTTGCAAGCCTTGGCGCGACGTTTTTTTCAGAAAAAAATGGCTGACGCTCAAATACTAACCTTTTCTCCTGACTAAAAAATGCGTAATATACGCCGCCCTAAGCCGATGGTAACCGTGGAATGCAGATAGGTCCCCACACGCTTGAAACTCCCCTGATCGTGGCCCCCATGGCCGGTGTAACAGACCGACCATTTCGTGAACTTTGTTTACGTTTGGGAGCCGGTATGGCCGTTTCCGAGATGCTGCTGGCCAACCCGGATGTCTGGGATACCCAGAAAACCCGGATGAGAATGGATCACTCTGCTGAAGGCGGCTTGCGATCGGTCCAGATTGCCGGTGCCGACCCCGAGATGATGGCGTTTGCTGCCCGCTACAACGTGGAGCAGGGCGCTCAGATCGTCGACATCAACATGGGGTGTCCGGCAAAAAAAGTGAATAAGAAGCTGGCAGGTTCCGCACTGCTGCGTCAGCCAGACCTGGTCAGATCCATCTGCCGGGCCGTGGTGGATGCGGTGGAAGTACCTGTCACCTTGAAGATCCGCACAGGATGGGATCCGGATAACCGCAATGGCGAGGAGATCGCCCGAATCGCCGAAGATTGCGGTATCGCGGCCCTTGCCGTGCATGGTCGTACCCGTGCCTGCCTCTACAAGGGCGAAGCGGAGTACGACACTATCAGGGCGATTAAGCAGGCCGTATCGATTCCTGTTGTCGCCAATGGCGACATCGATAGCCCGGAGAAAGCCCGGTATGTCCTCGACTATACCGGTGTTGACGCCGTGATGATCGGCCGTGCTGCGCAAGGACGACCCTGGATTTTCCGGGAAATCCGCCATTTTCTTGAAACGGGCACCAAGCTGCCGCCTCCCGACAGGGAAGAGGTTCGCACCCTGATGAACGAGCATGTCACCAATCTGCACCAGTTTTACGGTGCCTATCTGGGAGCGCGCATTGCCCGTAAACACGTGGGCTGGTATCTGGATGAAGAAGAGGCGGGCCGAGAATTCCGTAAGCACTTCAATGCCCTGGATTGTGCAGACGCACAACTCGAGGCACTCGAAGCGTATTTCGATGGATTAGGTTAACGCATAACTAAAGAGCCGACCGAATATGTTCGAACAAACCCTGACTTCTGATGCATTGGTAACAACTACTCACAATCACGCTGCCGAGCCGACCCAACGCCCCCTGCGTGACTCTGTGCAACAGGCCCTGCGTAACTACCTGGCCCAGTTGAACGGTCAGGAAGTGATTGATCTGTACGATATGGTTCTCTCCGAAGTCGAAGCTCCCATGCTGGACGTGATCATGCAGTACACCCGTGGCAACCAGACTCGCGCCGCCGTGATGATGGGCATCAACCGCGGCACTCTGCGCAAGAAACTCAAGCGTTACGGCATGAACTGATCCCTGTCATTCTGCTGCAGTGCAGACGAAGGCGTATCCCAGCGATGGGATACGCCTTTTTCTATGCCCGGTGTTTACCTGCTCACTCCACCGCCAGCTTGATACCAAGCCCCACGAACAGCCCCCCCATCACACGATTCAGCCAGGTGGCCACCCGGGTGGGTAGTCGCACCTTGCGGCTTGCAAACGCGGTGGAAAACGCCAGCAGATGGCACCAGATCATGCCGTTGAAATTGAAGATGCAGCCCAGCACGATGAATGCCAGTGCTTTTTGCGGCGCATCTGGCGCGATGAACTGGGGTACAAAGGCGAGGAAGAACAGGGCAACCTTGGGGTTGAGGACATTGGTGAGCAACCCCTGCCGAAAGATGCGCCCATAAGAGAGCGCAGGCAGCGCCACAGCACCATCCACAGACGTTGAAGTGCCACTCCTCTGCCAGAGCATGGACACGCCGAGATAGACCAGATAGAGCGCCCCCATCAGCTTGATGACGGCAAACAGCTCGGCAGAGGCACTCAACAGGGCAGACAGTCCCAGAGCTGCCGCCAACACATGCACCATGGTACCTGTCCCGATACCCAATGCCGCCATGGACCCTGCACGCCATCCCTGGGAGCCGCTGCGCAGCATGATGAGCAGGGAGTCAGGCCCAGGCATCATGTTCAACAACAGGCCAGAAACGATAAACAGCGCCAGATCGTGGATCCCCAACATACACAGCTCCTTGTACATGAAAGAAACAGTCTATGGATCCTGAAGTACTTGTCACTCCCGTTTCCGGCGATAGTGATTATCAAGGAAGGGAATAGCGTTTGAGCCGGAGATATTTGACGCTCAACCAGGTGAAAAAGAGAGATTGAGCCGTTTGAAAGGCAGTGATACTGGCTGAATAGCAATGTTTATCGATGTAATTGACTGGATTTTGAGCATTATCCAGACTTATTATCTAAAAAATAAATATCAGGCAATAAAAAACCCCGCTCGAGTGAGCGGGGTTTCTTGTATTGGGTGCCTGGCAGTGTCCTACTCTCGCATGGCGAATGCCACACTACCATCGGCGCTACAGCGTTTCACTTCTGAGTTCGGCATGGGATCAGGTGGTTCCA
>NZ_JAGKRK010000071.1:0-1628 GCF_017939325.1 Aeromonas sp. MaB10011B
GGTCACGGACGAGGATGTCAGGAGAGCGGAGCAGTGGCTCAACCTACGACCTCGGAAATGTCTCGGATTCAGGCAGCCTGTCAAGGTATTCGAAGAGTACCGTCAGGCGGCATAGGCGAGTGTCGCACTTCGAAGTTGAATTCGCGCTTTACGTCAGCGGGATCTAAATAGCTGTTCCGAATAGTAGATCACAGGAGGAAGGGAACTCAGTCCAGTTTGTGCGATCTCATTAGGCGCGAAACAAAACAAGCCACACCAAAAGGACTGAGTTGATGCCTATCCTACCACCCCTGCCACGACCACAACGGCGCCGCATTCACAAAATCATCCATGCCACGCGTGATAAAGGGCATGCTCGTCGCTTGATGGCCATCTTGCTGTTACATGAAGGACGCACGATCACTGATGTTCATCACCTTACCGGCGCTGCTCGCTCGACCATCGGCCGTTGGCTTCGGTGGTATCGGGATGAAGGTGTGGGGGCGTTAGAAGCCTTACCGGCTGGCCGTGCCCCGATCTTACCTGTCGCCAAGATTGTCACCTTACTGGTGCTGCTCATGCAGTTTTCTCCGCAAGATTTTGGTTATCAGCGCAGCCGTTGGTGTACCGAACTATTGGCTATCAAAATCAATCGGTTAATGGGGCTCAATATGGCAGCCTCCACGCTCCGCCGATGGTTACCGCGTATGGGCATTGTCTGGCGAAGGCCCGTGCCGACCTTGCGGATAAAAGACCCTGCCTATCAGGAGAAAATGGGCGTTGTTGCCCAAATCGATGCAGCTTGAATGGAACTAACTGAGGACTTGGTGATCTGATCACCACCATCTCCTTCAAGTCTGCATCATGAGCACGTCGCTTCACCCCATCACCAACTGGCCTAAATACAACAAGTCTTTGATTAATCGTGGTTCACTCACCTTCTGGGTTGATGCCGAGGCCATGAGCAACTGGTTTCACCACGACCATCATGGACGGCGGGGCCGTAGCCAGCTCTACACCGACCAAACCATCGCCACCTTCCTGATGCTCAAGGGGATTTTCAACCTCACTTTGCGAGCAACCCAGGGACTACTCGACTCCCTGTTCGAATTGATGAATGTGCCGTTGTGCGCACCGGACTATAGCTGTGTCAGCAAGCGAGCACGCACGGTGACAGTGGCCTATCGACAGCCCCCAAAGGGATGCATTACCGACTTGGTTATCGACTCAACCGGGCTGAAGGTGTTTGGTGAAGGCGAGTGGAAAGTCAGAAAACACGGCGCTGAGAAGCGGCGAGTCTGGCGCAAGTTGCACCTGGCGGTAGACTCGGTAACCCACGATATCGTGGCGGCGGAGGTGTCATTGGAAAATGTCCATGATGCCGAGGTGTTGCCGACCTTGCTCAACCCACTGCGGCGCAAGCTGGGACGTGTTTATGCGGATGGCGCCTATGACAGCAAAGCCAGCCATCAGCTAATCTCGCGCAAAGGGGCGACAGCCTGTATCCGTCATTCCGCACCTGATTTTGCTATTTTCAGTGCTTGACGGCGATCGGCCGTTCTGATCTATTACTCTCTTTTGCAGGTAGATCATCATGGCCGCACCCGCTATCTCGATCCGTAACCTCGATCACCTTGGTTTGGTCGCCG